>NZ_JAPSIW010000807.1 GCF_031178505.1 Streptomyces sp.
GGCTCGTCGAGGCGCTGGAGAAGGCGGCCGTCGAGGAGGGCGTCGACGTGCGCACGGGTGCCGACGTCGTCGCCGCGGTCTGCCCACCGAGCACCTCCTCTGGTCCGCCGCCGGCTACGCCCAGCTCGTCGTCGACAGCCGGGGCCAGGGCCACGACACCCCGGACCGGACGGCGGGCGACGGCACCCAGTGGGCCGGGGGGTTCATGACCCGAGGCATCGACTCCCCCGAGAACTACTACTACCGGCGGTTGATCACCGACTGCGTACGCGCCGTGGACGCCGTCGCCGGGCTGCCCGGCCTCGACCCGCGCAGGATCGTGGTGACCGGAGGCAGCCAGGGCGGCGGCCTGACCCTCGCCGTCGCCGCTCTCGCCGGAGACCGCGTGGCGGCGGCACTGCCGGACGTCCCCTTCCTGTGCCACTTCCGCCGCGCCGTGCGGATCACCGGGGAGGGCCCGTATCCGGAGATCGCCGAGTACCTGCGCTGGCACAGCCGTGAGCGGGTGGAGCAGACCCTCGCCACCCTCGACTACTTCGACGGCGTCCACTTCGCCCAACGGGCCGCCGTGCCCGCGCTGTTCAGCGTCGCCCTGATGGACCCGATCTGCCCGCCCTCCACGGTGTACGCCGCCTACAACCACTACCGGGGCGAGGACCGCACCATGACCGTCTGGCCCTTCGGCGACCACGGCGGCGGATACGGCTCCAACCCGCCGGTCCAGCTGTCCTGGCTGCGCGAGCACGGTCTCGCACCGGAGCTCTGACCGCCGCGTGAGCACCCCGGTGGGGAACCGAAACCGAAGGTTGCCGTGCACCGGCCGGCGGACACGAACAAGGACGCCCCGGAGCGGCAGGGGCGGTTGGCCTTCCTGGGCCGATCGGTGCGACGGACCGCCTCGCGGCCGCGGCTGGTGCCCGCCCGTGGCCGCCGCGTCACCACGGCGTGTATATGGCGGACGGGCGTTCGGTTAGTCTGGCCGTGCCGGGCGGGCCCGGCTCGGCGTCGGACGGGTCCCGGGGCCGCCGCGGGGGAACGCAGGGGACGGACGGAACGGGCAGAGGTAGAGCGCACGTGACAGACGCAGACCGGGCTCGGGCTCGTCGTGGTGCCGCCGGGGCGGGGCCCCGGGGGCGGCTGGGAATTGGCTCGGTCCGCGGTCCGGCGCCCCGGATGAGGCGCCATGGGTAAGGTCGCGCTCACGGCAGCCGCCCTCTACGTCATCGTGCTGCTCCGGGCCGGAGGGACCTTCGCCGTCGGATGGCTGGCCGGGGCCGGTGCCCGGCGGAGCAGGCTCGCGGGGCGGATCTCGACCGCCAAGTTCGTGCGCGTGGAACGGGCGATCCAGCGGTGGGGCGCACCGGTGGTGGCCCTCTCCTTCCTGACCGTCGGTTTTCAGACCGTCGCCAACCTCCTCGCGGGCAGCATGCGCATGCCGCTGACCCGCTACCTGCCCGCCCTGTTCCTCGGGGGAGCGGCCTGGGCGCTGATCTACGCGACGGCGGGCCTCGGCGTGCTCGAAGTTCTGCTCAGGCTGTTCGCCGAGCACCCGGTGCTCGGAGCGGCCGCCGTGGCCGGTCTCCTCCTCGCGGTGGGCGGCGCGGTGGCGTACCGCAGGAGAAGGGCGGCGGCGTCGGCTCCTCCCGATACCGGGGACGAGGAGTCCTGAACGCGTCCGGAGCCGTGGCCCAGGGGTGAGCACCCCTGGGTACGGGGCGGCACCGATCCGCCCGGCCACCGCACCCGAGGAGTCGCAGGCGTCCTCGCAGCGGCGGAACCGCCCCTGCGCCATCGCCGGCGGAACCGGCCCGGTAGGCCGGACAGCCCGTCGACGCCCGAGGGCACGGTGCTCCGCGGGACGTCGCCCGACCAGCACAGCGGGTACAGGTCGACCGGCCCCCGCAGATCGCGGCCGGAGCGGTGGAGATCGCAGCGCGTCCGCGACGCCGGGGCGGGCGCCGAGCGGGCGGGTGCGCGAAGGGAGGCTCCGGCAGGAGCGGGGCGAGGACCGTACGGGACCACCCCGGCTCCAGGCGGGCCAACCGCGACAGCAGCACCCCGGTCGCCGGCTGCCGGGCCAGGAGGACGGCGGCCGGGACGAAGAAGACCGCCGCCGCGACCGGCGGAGGCGGCCGTCGCGCCCACGAGGCCGGTCTGACCCCGCCGGTCCGGGACGACCCGGAGGCGGATCTGATCGGCGGCGGGGGCGGCGAGCGCCTCGGCTCCCGCCGCTCCTGTCGTCTCCGCCGGTCCTCACGGGCCCGGCCCCGTTCCGGTCCGGCCCCCGCTCCGGCCCGGCACTCCGGTCCGTGCGGCCGGGCCGCGCGGACTCACGGTCCGGCCGGTCCGCGGGGTTTTCCGTCCACCGGGCCGGCCGGTGAGGCATGCGGGGACCTCAGAGCCAGCCCGCGCGCTGCGCCTGAAGGGCCATCTGGAATCGGCTGGTGGCCCCCAGCCGGGCCATCAGGATCTGGACGCGGCGGAAGAGGGTGCGGCGGCTGACGCCGAGTTCGCGGGCGATGACCTCGTCGGGCGCGCCGGCCGCGAGGAGCCCCAGGAGGCGCCGGTCGGCGGGCGGCGGACCGCCCGGGCGCGGGGCGGAACCGCCGTGGAAGGGCAGAGCGGTGTTCCAGGTCTGCTCGAAGAGGGCCACGAGGGCGGAGAGCAGTCCGCACGGCTGCACCACCAGCATCGTGTTGTGCACGTCGGCCTCCCGGATGGAGAGCGACACCAGCGCGTACGCCTCGTCGATGATCACCAGCTTGACCGGGACCGAGGGCAGCACCCGCGCCTGTTCACCGGCCTCGATGCAGGGTTCGATGCTCGTCGTCAGGTTTCCCGGATGCTCCAGCGAGGCGCGCGAGTACACGACCCGCTGCGTCACCCCGCGCGCCAGCGTGGCCAGGGCGTCCTCCGTCGCGCCGGGCAGGGGGAAATAGGGCGGTGAGTCCAACTGCCGGATCTGCTCCCGGGCACTCGCCCACGCCTGCCGCATCCGGGGGCCCACGGCGTCCCCGGTCACGACCTCCACCAGATGGTCGTTGTACGAGGCCAGG
>NZ_JAPSIW010000808.1 GCF_031178505.1 Streptomyces sp.
CCCTGCGCCGCGAGGGCGAGGGAGAGCGCGAGACCGACCGGCCCCGCGCCCACGACGATCACCGGGTCCACGGCACGGCTCCTGAAGGCCGGACGGTCATGGGGGCAGCACAGCTGAGTGTGGCACGGGCCCGGTGCTTGATCACAGACCGTATGCAACCCACCGGAGGGTTTCGCGTCAAGTGACGGGGTGGGCGTGGTGCGGCTGACGTGAGGTCAGTGCCGCGCCACGCCCACCCCGGCTGTCAGGTGGACCGTCCCGGAGGCGCCGGGAGCCGCATTCGGGTCAGGTGCGGGTCAGGCGCCGCTGACGGCTCCCGCCGGCGTCTCGGTGGTCTCGGCCGGGGAGTTCTCCTTCACGGCCGAGGTCTTGCGGCCCTGCCGCAGACGCTTCTCCAGCCGGCTCGCGAGGTTGGTGATGACGGCGTTGAGGGCGATGTAGACGAGGGCGATGACGGTGAACGTGGCGATCGTGTTGGCGCCGTAGTTGGCCGTGATCTGCCGGTTCTGGCTCAGCAGCTCGCCGAAGCCGAGCACCGCGCCGCCGAGTGCCGTGTCCTTGACGATGACCACGAGCTGGCTGACGAGGGCCGGCAGCATGACGGTCACCGCCTGCGGCAGCAGGACGTACAGCATGCTCTGGCCCTTGCGCATGCCGAGCGCCACGGCCGCGTCGCTCTGGCCCCGGGGCAGCGAGAGCACGCCGGCCCGGACGACCTCGGCGATCACCGAGGCGTTGTAGAGCACCAGGCCGGTGACGACGGCGTACAGCGGGCGGAAGTCCGAGCTGACGGTGGTGAACTTCGCGTAGATCTGGCTCGCGAAGATCATCAGGATCAGGACCGGGATGGCGCGGAAGAACTCGACGATCGCCCCGACGGGGACCCGCACCCACGCGTGGTCGGAGAGCCGGCCGATGCCCAGGGCCGCGCCCAGGGGCAGCGCGATCAGGATGGCCAGCGCGGCGGCCTTGAGGGTCTCGGTCAGACCGGGCAGCAGGTACGTCGTCCAGACCTGCGGGTCGGTGACGAACGGGCTCCACTTGGCGGCGTCGAGCTGGCCCTTGTCGTTGAGGGCCGTGAGGACCCACCAGGCCACCAGGGCGAGCACCGCGAGGAAGGCGACCGTGTAGAGGACGTTGCGCCGCCTGGCACGCGGGCCGGGATTGTCGTAGAGGACGGAGCTCATCGCTTCACCGCCAGTCGCTTGGCCGCCCAGCCCAGGAAGAGGCCGGTGGGGAGGGTGAGGACCATGAAGCCGAAGGCGAAGAGGGCGAAGACCACGAAGAGGGCGTCGGCCTCGTTCTCGATCATGTCCTTCATCAGGAGCGCCGCCTCGGCGGCGCCGATCGCCGCCGCCACCGTGGTGTTCTTGGTCAGGGCGATCAGGACGTTGGCGAGCGGCGTCACCGCCGCCCGGAAGGCCTGCGGGAGCACCACCAGGGTCAGCACCTGCGTGAAGCTCAGCCCCAGCGCGCGGCCCGCCTCGGCCTGCCCGGTGGGCACGGTGTTGATGCCGGAGCGCAGCGCCTCGCAGACGAAGGTGCCGGTGTACGCGACGAGCCCCAGGATGGCCAGACGGAAGCCGATGTCCTCGGAACTGTCCGCCCCGAGCGTGATCCCGAGGGTCTGGTCGAGACCGAAGGAACAGGCCACGATCACCACGGTCAGCGGGGTGTTGCGGACGAGGTTGACGTACGTGGTGCCGAAGGTGCGCATCAGCGGGACCGGGCTGACTCGCATCGCGGCCAGGGCGGTGCCCCAGATCAGCGAGCCGATCGCCGAGTACAGGGCGAGCTGCGCCGTCACCCAGAAGGCGCCGAGCAGGTCGTACTGCCCGGAATCAAGAAAGTCGAACACGATGCCCCGCGCTCTCCCCTGGTGGTCGGTCGGTGGGAAGGCCGCCGCGTGGGCGGTGGCCGGTGGTGCCCCGAGGGCCGCCCCGCCCGGGGGCGGCCGTCAGGGCCGGGACGGAGCAGGGCCGGTCCGGCCGTGCTCCGCCGCGCGGGTCGTCGGTCAGCCCGCGATCTTCGGCGCCGGGTCGTTCTTGTAGCCCGAGGGACCGAAGTGCTGCTTGACGAGCTTGTCCCAGGTGCCGTCCGAGATCATCTTCTCCAGGGCCTTGTTGATCTTGCCCTTGAGGTCGGCGTCGCCCTTCTTCAGGCCGATGCCGTACTTCTCGTCGCTGAGGCTGAGGCCGGCCAGCTTGAACTTGCCCTGGTGCTCCTTCTGCGCGGCGTAACCGGCGAGGATGGTGGCGTCCGTGGTCAGCGCGTCGACGGACTTGTTCTCCAGGCCGGTCAGGCACTCGGAGTAGCCGCCGAGCTGACGGAGGTCGGCCTTCGGGGCGAGCTTGTCCCGGACGTTCTGGGCGGAGGTCGAACCGGCGACCGAGCAGAGCTTCTTGGAGTTGAGGTCCTCGACCTTGGTGATCGAGTTGTCGTCGGCGCGCACCAGCAGGTCCTGGTGGGCCACGAAGTACGGGCCGGCGAAGTCGACCTCCTTGAGGCGCTTCTCGGTGATCGAGTACGTGCCGACGATGTACTTCACGTCGCCGTTCTTGATCATGTTCTCGCGCTCGGCGGAAGGCGCCTGCTTCCAGTTGATCTTGTCCTCGGGGTAACCGAGCTCCTTGGCGACGTAGCGGGCCACGTCCACGTCGAAGCCGGTGTACGTGCCGTCCGGCGTCTTCAGGCCCATGCCGGGCTGGTCGAACTTGATGCCGATGTTGATCTTGTCGCCGTTGCTGCCGGAGTCGGAACCGGAGCCGCAGGCGGTGGCGGTGAGCGCGAGGACGACGGCGGCCGAGGCTGCGGCGGAGATCTTGCGGAGCTTCATGGAGGAACGTCCCTTGAGTAGCGTTGAGTTGGGAAGAATAGGCCCGAACTCACTCAGTGGTGAAGGATCTTGGACAGGAAGTCCTTGGCGCGATCGCTGCGCGGATTGCTGAAGAACTCGTCGGGCGTCGCCTGCTCGACGATCCGGCCGTCGGCCATGAACACGACCCGGTTGGCCGCGGAGCGGGCGAAGCCCATCTCGTGCGTGACCACCACCAT
>NZ_JAPSIW010000809.1 GCF_031178505.1 Streptomyces sp.
CGTCCGGTTTCTCCCCTGGTTTTCCACAGGGTCGCGCCGGGACCCTTGACGCAGCCTCCGGTCATTGTCACATTCATCGGTGTCAAGTTACGGACGCGTAGTGCGATCGGGCGCTCACACGGGACGGCGGATGGCATGGCCTCAGCAGTGACAGGCGAACTCACCGCGGAGCTGCGCGGGTTCAGGGACGTTCAGCGGCTGGCGTACGCGTGCGCGGAGGCGGTGGCGGCCCGGCTCAGGCCGGGGGTGACCGAGCGCGAGGCGGCCCGGATGCAGCGGGAGTGGCTGCACGAGCGCGGGGTGCGGGACTGGTTCCACCGGCCGTTCGCCTGGTTCGGGGACCGGACCGCCTTCACCGGCTTCAAGGTCCCGCTCCAGTTCTTCCCGACGAACCGGCGCCTGGAGGCGGGGATGCCGTTCATCCTCGACATGGCGCCGGTGCACCGCGGCTTCACGGCGGACGTCGGCTACAGCGGCTGCCTCGGCCCCCACCCGGTGCACGACCGGCTGCTGGCCGACCTCAGGGACCACCGGGAGCTGATCCTGCGCGAGGTCCGCGAGCGGCGCACGCTGCGGGAGATCTACGAGGACGTGGACCGGCTCATGGTCCGCCAGGGGTATGCGAACCGGCACCGGGCCTATCCCTTCGGCGTGATCGCCCACAAGATCGACCGGGTGCGGGAGCGCCGCTGGTCACCGACGCTGTTCGGTTTCGGTACGCAGGCGCTGAAGGGGCTGGCGAGCGACGCCCTGCACGGACACCGGGACGGCTGGTCGCCGCTCTGGTCGCCGTACCGGTTCTCCGACCACCCGCCGATGCCGGGGCTGTGGGCGGTGGAGCCGCACCTGGGATTCCGGGGCACCGGCGCGAAGTTCGAGGAGATCCTGGTCGTCACCGACTCGAAGGACCCCGAGGAGAGCGCCTTCTGGCTGGACGACGACCTGCCGCACGTGCGGCGCTGGAACGAGGAAGAGGGGGCTGCGGCGTGAACGCGGACATCGGCGGCGTGGGCGGTACGGGCCCGGGCGACCGTGAGGGCACGGGCGCGCGGGCGGGGACGGGCGGCGGTTCCGGCGGTACGCGCGCGGGCGGCGGCGCGGGGCTCGCGGAGGCGCGGGAGCGGTGGGTGCGCACGGGCGGGATCGAGCTGTGCGTGGCCGAACTCGGCGACCCGGCCCGGCCGACGGTGCTGCTCCTGCACGGCTACCCGGACTCCAAGGAGGTGTGGTCCCGGGTCGCGGTCCGGCTGGCCGAGGAGTTCCACGTGGTGCTGTACGACGTGCGGGGGCACGGCCGGTCGACCGCACCGGTCCCGCTGCGCGGGGGCTTCACGCTGGAGAAGCTGACGGACGACTTCCTGGCGGTGGCCGACGCCGTCAGTCCGGACCGGCCGGTGCACCTGGTCGGGCACGACTGGGGCTCGGTGCAGTCCTGGGAGTTCGTGACGGTCCGCCGCACCGCGGGCCGGATCGCCTCCTTCACCTCGATCTCGGGTCCGTCCCTGGACCACTTCGGGCACTGGATCAAGCGGCGGACGACCCGGCCGACACCGCGCCGGGTGGGACAGCTCCTCGGGCAGGGCGCGAAGTCCTGGTACGTGTACCTGCTGCACACCCCGGTCCTGCCGGAGCTCGCCTGGCGCGGCCCGCTCGGAAAGCGCTGGCCGAAGATCCTCGAGCGGGTCGAGAAGGTCCCGGCCGGTGACTACCCGACGGCCTCGCTGCCGAGCGACGCGGCGCACGGCGCCTGGCTCTACCGGGACAACGTCCGCGCCCGCCTCTCCAGGCCGCGCGCCGACGCCTACGCGCACGCGCCGGTGCAGCTGATCACGCCGGCGGGGGACGCCTTCCTGTCCGAGCGGCTCCACGACGACCTGGGCGAGTGGGTCCCGGAGCTGACCCGGCGGACGCTGTCGGCCAAGCACTGGGTGCCGCGCACCCGGCCGGACCAGTTGTCGGCGTGGATAACCGAGTTCGTCCGGACGCACGAGGAGCCGGCGGCGCGGGCGCCGAAGCCCGCCCCGGCGACGGCGCCGAAGGGCGGGGTGCGGCCGGAGTACGCGGAGCGGTTCGGCGGCCAGCTGGTGCTGGTCACCGGGGCGGCGAGCGGTATCGGGCGGGCCACCGCCTTCGCCTTCGCCGAGGCGGGCGCGCGGGTCGTGGCCGTGGACCGGGACGGCGACGGCGCGCTCCGTACGGCGGAGATGGCCCGGCTGATCGGGGCGCCGGAGGCCTGGGGCGAGACGGTGGACGTCGCCGACGAACAGGCGATGGAGAAACTGGCCGCGAAGGTGGAGGGGGAGTACGGGACCGTCGACGTCCTGGTCAACAACGCGGGCATCGGGCTCACCGGCTCCTTCTTCGACACCACGAGCGAGGAGTGGAAGCGGGTCCTGGACGTCAACCTGTGGGGGGTCATCCACGGCTGCCGGGTCTTCGGCGCGCGGATGGCCGGGCGCGGCCAGGGCGGCCACATCGTCAACATCGCGTCGGCGGCGGCCTTCCAGCCCTCCCGGGCTCTGCCGGCCTACAGCACCTCGAAGGCGGCCGTGCTCATGCTCAGCGAGTGCCTGCGGGCGGAGCTGGCGGGGCAGGGCATCGGGGTGTCGGCGATCTGCCCCGGGATCGTCAACACCGGCATCACGTCGACC
Source organism: Streptomyces sp. (assembly GCF_031178505.1). GTDB lineage: Bacteria > Actinomycetota > Actinomycetes > Streptomycetales > Streptomycetaceae > Streptomyces > Streptomyces gulbargensis. Next base: position 2,652 of record NZ_JAPSIW010000809.1, read on the forward strand.
GCGCGGTTCGCGGGCGTCACCGACGAGGCGGAGGAGAAGCGGCGGCAGAAGAAGGCGGCGCGCCTGTACGGCCTGCGGAACTACCCGCCGGAGAAGGTCGCGGACGCGATCCTGGGGGCGGTGCTGCACGACCGGCCCGTCGTGCCCGTGACCCCCGAGGCGCGCGGGGCCCATCTGCTGGGGCGGCTCAGCCCCGGGGTGCTACGGGCCTTCGCCCGCTGGCAGCCGCCGGCCTAGGTCGTGTCCGGAAAGTAGCGGCGTCAGCCCGCTGGGCAGGGCCCGCGGCGTCTGGTGCGTGCGATCGCAGGGCGACCTAGGAGCCGATCGGGGGCCGCCGTACGATCCCCCTCCGGGGGTTGCGCGGTGGCGGGACGAGGAAGCGGTCGGTGGGAGCGGG
>NZ_JAPSIW010000134.1 GCF_031178505.1 Streptomyces sp.
CACGTGCGGGCCGCACGCAGGGGCCCAAAAGCGGGCCCAGCCCGGTCGACCGCGCACGGCCGGGCAGCAAACACCACCTCATCGTCGACGGACAGGGCATCCCGCTCGCGGTATCGCTGACCGGCGGAAACCGCAACGACGTCACCCAACTCGAACCGCTGCTCGACAAGATTCCCGCCGTCGCGGCCCAGGTCGGCAGACCCCGCCGACTCCCCGATGCACTACTGGCTGACCGCGGCTACGACCACGACAAGTACCGTCGTCTGCTCTGGCAGCGAGGGATCCGCCCCGTGATCGCGAAACGGGGCGAGCCGCACGGCACTGGCCTGGGCATCTTCCGCTACGTCGTCGGGCGCACGATTGCCTGGCTCCACGGCTTCCGCCGCCTGCGCATCCGCTGGGAACGACGCGACGACATCTACGAAGCATTCCTTGGCCTCGCCGTCTGCCTGATCACCTACCGCCACGTCCAACGGCTTTGTTAGGACCTCTAACGCGGTGGTGCATGCCGACGGCGTGACCGGGTTCGAACTGAACGCCGGTGCGGAGGCGGGTAGCGGTGGCGGTGCACGATGCCAGTCGTCTCCCGCCGCGGCCCCTACCGATGGACCCGACCAGGCCGGGCGGCTTCGGCTGGCACCTGGTGCAGGACCTGTCCGCGGATGTGTGAGTCTAGATCCACGGGGCGGGCAAGACAGTGACGGCCGTCGTTCCCTGTCCCACGGGCATCAGGAGACAGGGCTGAAGGCGGGACCGGATGCTGACGCGAGCGTGTCTGCCGGGTGCCGCACGCGTTCACCGAGTGACACAACAGCGCACGCGCTTTGCGCCAGTTTTCCCGGCGAGCACGGAGCGGCTGCACCCTCACCGGCTTGAACCGGCCGATGATGGGCGGCTCGGCTCCGGAATCACCTGGCCGCGGCGCGACCAGCCTGTACCTTACGGCGAAAGCGGGCCCCGAGTGCCGGGCGATGCCCGGGCAGTACGGAACAGTGCCGCTGCGGCAGTACGAGCTCTTGGTCCCGAGGGGCAGACCAGGGTCGTCGGTCTCGGCCACGGAAGGGCGCGCCGCCGAGGCGTTGACACAGCCCCGACGCCAGGCACGGAAGCCGGGGATGCGGACTGCACGGACCCAGGCGTGGGGCGTCCGGGCCGGTGCACGCGTCACCTCTTTAGTGCTGCAATTCCTTTCTGGCTGAGCTTGCAAAAACCGCCCGATGCAGTCAATTCCGTCTCCATCGGAGGCGACGCCGGCACCGAGGTCAACCCTCAGCTCCCCGCAGCGTCACCCGCGCCGCCACGTCCGAGACTTTTCCCCAGCCCTACCGGTTCGCCGGCGGCTTCCAGGGACCCACCGACGCATGTGATCCACATGGCGTCCGCCTCCTTGAGTACGGGCACGGTGACCAGCTGCGGCCGCCGGCTGCCCCCCAGGGGGACCGCAGTAGTGGCCCGGAGAAGGCCGGAGCGCTGTCCGACCAAGTCGCGATCTTCGGCCGTCGAGAAAGGCGACCGCCATCTCAACCTCGCCGGACTTGGCGACGCCGGGCGCGAGTTCGGATCGCTGACCAGGGCGTAACCCGCATCGAGCGAGTCGCGACCGACAACGGTGGTCTGCTACCGCGCTGAGGCATTCGCTGGGCCCTGCTCGGGTCACGCCATCAGCGGATCACCGTGCACCCTCGACACAACGGGAAGGTGGAGCGATACGACCGCGTCCTTACCGAGGAGTTCCTCCAGAAGCGCTCGCGATCTGGAGTAGTGTCCTGGCCTCCTGCTGGCATCCGGTGCTGATCCGCCGGATCGTGGACGGTGGCAACGGAGTTCTTCACCGTGTCGAAGACGCCGGTGCCGCGTATCCACTCGTTCACAGCCTCGTGGGCGGCTTCCTGCGCCGGACAGTGGGTCAGGCGGCGAGTGTCTCTTTCGCCGTGGGGGTGGACTCGGGGTCGTGGCGGCGCAGGCCGACGAGGACGAGTGCGCAGGCGGCGACCACGATGGCGGCGCCGACGTAGAGCTGTGTGGCGGAGGCGCCTGCGTCCTTGAGCATGCCGGCGATGGTCGGGGACAGGATGGCGCCGATGCGTCCCATTCCGAGTGCCCAGCCCATGCCGACGCTGCGGAGGTTGGCCGGGTAGAGCGGCGGACCGACGGTGTACGCGCCCGCGATGCAGCCGTTGATCAGAGCACCGACGACGACGCCGATGCCGAATCCGAGCCACAGGGCCGAGGTGCTCACGATGAAGACGATCATCATGGCGGCCGAGAGCAGGGAGAACCCGATCAGCACCACCCGCGGCGTACGCACCCGGGCGGCGACGCCGTAAAGGACCGAGCCGACCGTGCCCCCGATCGAGATCGCCATGCCGGCGGTCACCGCCGCGCTCTCGGAGAGGCCCTCCTCCACCAGGAGCGTGGGGGTCCAGCTGTTGACGAAGTAGAAGCCGAACATGATCGTGACGAAGACGAGCCAGAGCAGGATCGTCGGGGTCAGCAGCTGCTTGAGCCATCCCGACCCGGCCCGTTCGGTGTCCAGCCGGGTGGCGGCCGCCCGGTCGAGGTCGGCTTCCGTGACGGACTCCATCCGCATGCGGGCCAGTGTCCGGTTGATCCGCTCCAGCGCGCGGTTCGGACGGCGCTGCTCGAGGAAGGCGACCGACTCGGGCAGGATGAGGGCGATGACGATCAGGGCGAGCAGGGTCCCGACACCGCCGGCGTAGAAGACGATCCGCCAGTCGCCGCCCACGGTGGCCTTGGCGACCAGGCTCGCCGCGGTGGCGCCGATCCCGTACCCGGCGGTGTAGATGCCGATGGCAAGACCGCGGTTCCTGGCGTTGGAGAACTCGCTGGCGATCACGTTGGTGCTGGCCAGGATGGAGCCGACACCGATGCCGGTGATGAAGCGGGAGACGCCCATCACGGTCACCGACGGTGCTGCCGCGGCGCCGAACATGCCGATCGTGCCGAGGGCGAGGCTGATCAGGATCAGCGGGCGCCGGCCGATGAGGTCGGCGAAGGGGGCGAGCAGCATCGAGTCGATCGCCATCCCGATCAGGCCGACCGAGACGAGCAGGCCGAACTCCGAGCCGCTGAGCGCGAACTCCTCGGTGACGGACGGCCCGGTGAAGGCCACCGCCATGACGTCGAAGCCGTCCAGGCAGTTCATGAAGGTGCACAGCGCGACGATCAGCCATTGGTAGCCGCTCATCGGTGCCTGCGAGATGCGTGCGGTGATGTTCATGGGTGTCCAGGTGGTGAGGGACCCTGCGGATCCGGTGGCGCACCGGCTCAGGTGAGGCGGAGGGAGAGGACAGCGGGATCTCCCGAGCCGCTGCCGGGTGCCACCGCTCGCGAGACGCACAGGCACAGCCTGCTCGAGCGCTCCTTCTGGGACTCGCTCAGGAAGACGTCGCGGTGATCGATGGTGCCGGTGGAGCCGACCACCTTCGCCAGACACAGCCCGCACTCGCCCTTGCGGCAGTCCGAGAGCGTGTCGACCCCGGCTGCCTCGAGGGCGTCGAGGATCGAGGTGTCGGGTGCGACGGTGATTTCCCGGCCGAGGTCGGGGAGGCGTACCAGGAACTCTTCGGCCGGGTACCGGCCGCTGGAACCGAACGTCTCGAAGCGCAGGTTGGTCGCCGGCAGGTCGTGCCCGGCCCAGCTCCGCGAGATGGCGTTCATGAGCCCGATCGGGCCGCACATGTAGAGCTCGGTGCCCGCGGCGGCGGGTGTCCGGGCGATACCGGCGATGAGGTCGTCGACCACCAGCGAGGTGCCCTCGTCGTCGACGTGGACGCGCACGCGGTCGCCGTGCTCGGCGACCAGATCGTCGACGTAGGCCATAGTGGTGCGGCTGCGGCCGATGAGCACCAGCTGGTAGTCGGCACCGCGCCGGCGCAGTGCGGTGGCCATGGCGACCAGCGCGGTGACGCCGATGCCGCCGGCGACGAGTACGTAACGGGTGGCACCGACCGCGAGCGGGAAGTTCTGCAGCGGCCCGGTGACCGTCATCTCGTCCCCGACCCGCAGCCGGTGCATCGCCGCCGAGCCACCGGACGAGGTGGGGGAGAGCCGCACGCTGAGCATGAGGCGGCGGCCGCCGTCCTCGGAACGCACCACGGAGTAGGAACGCACCCGGCGGACTTCGTCCCCGGTCTCGATCTCGACGTCGATGTGCGTGCCGGGCGCGGCGTGCTCGGGCTGCTCGGGGGCCAGGACGATGCGGCGGATGCCGTCGGCGACGTCGGAGACCTCGACCACCCGGGCCCGCTGCCAACGAGTCTGTGTCTGCACCGCCATCTCAGGCCCCCTGACCGGCGGCCGGCGCGGAGGAGGGGCGTCCCTCGGCCGCGAGCATGCGCTCGAGGATCTGGCGTACCCACATCCCGCCGGCGTCGATGTTGAGGCTGTAGAACTCGTGCTCGGGGTTGGTGTCGATGGCGCGCTGCTGGGCGCGCAGCATCTCCTCGTCCTCACCGAAGACCCCGTGCACCGCCTGGCGCAGCTGGGTGGTGATGGTCTGGCTGTCCAGGCGGTAGTTGCGCATGAACGCCCAGAAGTAGTGGGAGCTGCGGTCGGTCTCGGGGGTGATCGTGTTCATCACGTACCCATTGACGCCCTGGCTGCGATCCCCCTCGGGCGCACCGGTACCCGCCTTCGCCACACCGACGTCGATACGGATCGTGCCCGGCGCCTCGAACGCGATGATCTGCCAGCGGTCGACCTTGCCGGAGAAGCCCGGGAACTTGTCCCGCATGTTCTTCAGCCAGAACGGAGGGGCGTCGATGTCGCGCATCCACCGGGTGACGGTCACCGTGTTGCCCTCATGAGTCACGTCGAACTCGGCCTCGGACAGCTCCTCCTGGCCGATGCTCGAGGAGTGCACGAACTCCTCGTGGGTGAGGTCCATGAGGTTGTCGAGGATGAGCTGGTAGTTGCAGTCGGCGTGGATCGTCTCGCCGTCGCCGGCCCAGGCCGGGTCGTCCATCTGGTGCATGTCGGGCACCGTGGCCGGATCGGCCAGGTCCGGATCGCCGACCCAGACCCAGACGTACCGGTAACGCTCGACGACGGGGTAGGAGGGGACCACCGCGCTGGGATTGATCGTCTCCTGCGCGGGCATCCCGGTGCAGCGACCGGTCGCGTTGTAGCGCAGACCGTGGTACGGACACTGCAGCTCGTCGCCCAGGATCTTGCCCTTCGACAGCGGCGCGAGCCGGTGCCAGCAGGCGTCCGCGAGAGCGACCGCGCGGCCCTCGGTGTTGCGCCACAACGCCAGCGGTACGCCGGCGACCGTACGGGCCAGCGGCTGCTTGCCGGTGACCTCGTGGTCCCAGGCGGCGACGTACCAGGCGTTGCGGGGGTGGTTGAAGATCTTCGCGGTGGCGGTGGCCGGTGGCGCGGTGTCCGTGGGGAGGTGGGCGGTGCGGGACATGAGAACTCCCTATGGAGAGAGGTATGTGTTGCGCGGGCCACAAACTAACTATCGATATAGTGAGATGGCAATAGCCGGTAGCCTGAGAAATCTCGGAGGGGGCAAGTGCCTTGTCACTGCGTTACGCGCTGATCGCGCTGCTCACCGGTCGTCCGATGACCGGCTACGACATCTCGAAGAGCTTCAGTCGCTCGGTGGCCCATGTCTGGCACGCCCCGGACTCGCAGATCTATCCCGAGCTCAACCGGATGGAGCGCGACGGGCTGCTCACCTCGGTCGAGGTGCCCTGGGGCAAGAAGGGGACGAAGAAGGAGTACCACGTCACCGATGCCGGCCTCGCCGACTTCCGGGAGTGGATGGGGTCCCCGCTGGCCCCTCAGCGGCAGCGCGACCCGGCGTATCTGAAAGCGGCCTACTTCGACTTCGCCGAGCCGGCGTCGGTGCGTGAGCAGCTCCGGCAGCAGCAGGCGTACTGGGAGGAGCAGTTGAGCTTGCTCGAAGGAACCCGGGCCGCGCTCGTGGACCGCACCCACCCCACCCTGGCGGCCCGCCTGTCCAAGCTGACCGGGCGCGAGGCCGAGCTCGCGGTGCGCTACAAGGTGTACGCCTACGACGGCCTCATCGCCCGCGCCCGCACCGAGCTGGCCTGGATCGCGGACGGTTTCGCGCTCGTCGACGAGCTGCACGACTCCTGAGTCCATCGCCGAGCTGTCGTTTCGGCCCCGCCTGCGGACAGCTGGCCTTTCCCGGATGCACCCTCGTTCGGACCGAGCCGGACAGAAGCGTGTGCATCAGACGATCTCCATCCCGGAGACCTGCCCACACCAGCACGCGAGGTAGGGAATCGCCTCGGTCGGCCCGGGCAGGCGCCGGTTCGGCACGGTGGAGGTCACCGTCTGCTGAAGCCACAGGCCCGAGTGCGGGGCACCCGGAACGGCAGGCGTCCGTCAGGCCACGAGGCGATGGGCGAACGCCAGGGAGCGGGTGAAGAGCTCCTCCACCTGGTTGTCGGGCAGCCCGTGCCAGCCATGGTCGGCGCCCTGAACCGTCCACAGCTCGACCGACGACCCGGCTTTCTCCAGCGCCGAGGCGAGGGCTTGACTGTGTGAGCAGTCCACCATGGTGTCCTCGTCTCCGTGGACGAGCAGGAACGGTGGCGCGTCGGCGTGGATGCGGGCGAGCGGGCTGGCCACACGGGCACGCTCCGGGGCGGCGGCCGGGGCCGTGCCGAGCATGAGTGCCTCGGGGGTGGCGGCGTCCTCGGGAGTGAAGCAGCCCCGTGCGGTGGTGAGGTCGCTCGGTCCGTACCAGACCACGGCGCCGGCCAGCGGCGGGTCGGCGTGGGTCAGGGCGAGGAGAGAGGCGAGATGCCCGCCAGCGGACTCGCCCCACACGACCGTTCTGCCGGTGTCGATGCCGAGTTCGGCGGAGCGCAGAGTGAGCCAACGCAGGGCGGCGCGCAGATCGTCGAGGGGGGCGGGGAAGGTGCCCTCGCCGCTGAGCCGGTAGTCGACGCAGGCGACGGCGAGGCCCGCTGCCGCGATGCGCGCGAAGGGCCGGGGAGACCATTGGCGGGTGCGCATCCCCATGTCGTCGCGCCGGCCTCGTCGCCATGCGCCGCCGTGTACGAACAGCACCAGCGGAAGAGGGGCTGTCCGGGGTGCTCCGGGCAGCCAGAGATCGAGTTCCAGGGGTCGGCTGCTCTCGACTTCGGCGTACGGCACGCCGCGCAGTTCGTTCACGCCGGGCTCGCTCGGGGCGGCGGGCGGCAGTGGAGCGTGGTCGGGGTGAGGTGCGGCGATCAGTTCCCGCAGTGAGGGCCCGGTTGCCGTCATCGGGTCCGCCACTGGTGGTCCGGCAGGAAGCGCACGTCGTACTGCTCGGGGACGCTGGCGAACTTCTGGGGGGCCGGTATGACGGGTTGGTGCGGCAGACCGAGCGCCTCTGCGGGCGCGCCCAGGTTTTCGAAGAACCGCTCGAAGGTGCCTCCCGGTCCGGAGGCGACGCCGACGACCTGGCTGTGATGGCGCTCCATGCGGTAGGCGTGCCGACAGTTCTTGGGTACGAAGCCGAAGTCGCCGGGTGTGAGCAGCTTCTCCTGCTGAATGCCTTCCGTGTCCTCGACGAACAGTCGGACGGCGCCCTGGGTGATGTAGAAGACCTCGTGCGTGTCGGTGTGCAGGTGGGCGGGGATGATGTCGCCCTTGGGGCCTTCGACGGTGAAGAAGTTGAAGGTGTTCTCGGTCTGCTCGCCGCCCGCGTAGATGGTGATCAGATCGCCGAACAGGTGGGCGCGGTCCCCTTCGCCCTTTTCTATGAAGTACGGCTTGCCGGGCTCCGGGGGAATGCGCGATGCCTGCCGGTAGCGGGTGGCGTACTCGATGGTCATGCCGTCTCCTCGGGTCGATCACGGGCGATTTATGTCAGGCACCCTGACATGAGAGGGTGGGGGAATTCAAGCGCTCGGTCCGAGCCCGGCCCCGTAGTGAGGAACAGATGCAGTCCACCCGCCGCAACCTCCCTCAGCTGCTCGGCGAGGCCCGGCGCTGGTTCGAGGAAGGGCTGTCGGCCGCCATGGAAGCAGCCGGAGCCGCACCGGTATCTGCGACGCAGGCCCAGCTCTTCGCCGTGCTGGACGACCAGGGCACCACGGTGTCCGAGCTGGCCCGGCGCATGAGTGTCACCCGGCAGACCGCGCACCAGGCCGTGCACGGTCTGGTCGCCGCCGGACTGCTCGAGCAGGTCCCGCACCCCGCGTCGGCCCGGCAGCGGCTGATCCGGCGCACCCAGGAGGGAGAACGCGCGCACCGGCAGGCCGGCGTCGTCCTCGAACGGCTGGAGGAGCAGCTCGCCGAGCGCATCGGCCGTGAGGCGGTCGACGCCCTGCGGGCGACGCTGGAGACGTCGTGGGGGCGGCCGCCCGCGCCGGGCTCACCTTGAGGCCGCCGCCGTGGTGCCGGTTTCCGTACCGCGCGAGAGCGCTGATCAGAGGCCCAGCAAGCGCTGGGCGTTGAGGTGGCAGATCTTGGCGCGGTCGGTCTCGCTGATCGGGGCGGTCTCGATGAAGCGGACGGCCTCCTGGTTGCTCTCCAGGGGGTAGTCGGTGGAGAACATGATGCGGTCGGCGCCGAGGGCGAGCAGGCTGCCGAGCAGGGGGCGTGTGCACAGACGCCGCTGGTGGTGATCATGATGTGGTTGCGGATGTAGTCCGAGGGGCGTGGCTTGGCCAGGTGGATGCCGCGTTGGTTGAGGAAGCCCCATCGGCTGTCGAGGCGCCACAGGTGGCCGGGGAGCCCTTCGCCCATGTGGCCGAGGATGAGGGTGGCGCCGGGGAAACGGTCGAAGACGCCGCCGAAGACGATGCGCAGGGCGTGGGTGGCGGTCTCCAAGCCCCAGCTCCACATCGGCCCGATCAGTTCCTCGTGGCCGCGCAGACTGTGCCACACGTCGTAGGAGCTGGCAGGGCGCAGGTAGATCGGCACGCCGAGGGCCTCGGCGCGCTCCCACACCGGCCGGAACCTGTCCGCGTCCAGGTACTCGCCGTGCGTGTGACCGTTGATCAGGGCACCTCGCAGGCCGAGTTGGGTGACGGCTCGTTCCAGCTCGGCCGCGGCGCCTTCCGGGTTCTGCAGGGCCAGTGCGGCGAAGCCGGAGAAGCGGGTCGGGTGTCTGCGGGTGATCTCGGCGAGGAAGTCGTTGGCCTCGGCGGCCCGTTTGACCGCCACGGCGGTGTCGGTCTCGGCCTGGATACCGGGGGCGGTCAGGGACAGCACCTCCATGTCGATGCCGAGCTCGTCCATCTGGGGCAGCCTGACGTCGGTGAAGTCCAGCAGCCGCCGCATGGCGGCATCCCACTGGGGCGGGTCGAACAGAGCTGCGGCGGGCAGGCTGTAGTGGGCGAGGGCGGCGGTGGTGAAGTGCTCTTCGATCGCGATCTTCTTCATGGCGGGGGTTCTCCGGAGTGAGAGGCGCGGCTTCGAGGGGAGAGGGTTCAGCCGGCTGTGGCGCTGTCGGCCGTGCCGACAGCAGCGGTCGTCCGGTGTTGGGTGAGCTGACCGAGCCGGCTGGTGGGGACGGCGATCGCTGCAGTGGCGCCGACTGCGGCGGTGGCGGCGAAGAAGTAGAAGTTCCATGCCAGGCCCAGTCCGGAGTCGAGGATGCGCCCGCCGAGCGAGGGGCCGGCGATCGCGCCGAGCCGGCCGACGGACAACGACCACCCGACGGCCGGGACGCGCAGTTCCTCCGGCATGCAGCCGATCAGGTAGGCATTGACGAACGCCTGGCAGGCCAGCAGCCCGAAGCCGCACAGGAGCAGGCAAAGGTACAGGGCCCAGCTCGCTGGACCCCGGCTCCTCAGGAAGGCGCCGGTCACCACGCGCTTGGGGCCGAGCCGGTCGGCGAGCATCTCTCCGGGCACCATGCCGACGCTCGCGCCGATCCACGACAGGCAGGTCATGGTCAGGGCCGAGCCGATGGAGAAGCCGCCGCTCTGCATGAGCGTCGGCAGCCACGTGCTGAAGCCGAAGATCAGCAGCAGCCCGCAGAAGGTCATCACCCAGAACAGCAGCGTCGTGACGACCAGCCGGCGGTGGAGCAGCGGGCCGAGCCCGAGGAACCGGTACCTGGGCTCCGATGCGGCGGGCGGTCGCGGGGCAGGCAGCCCGAACCGGGCAGTGGTGCGTGCGGCTTCGCCGGCGCGGCCGGTACGCACCAGGTGCAGCGGGCTCTCGGGCAGACGGAGGAAGGCCCACGGCACCACGGTGAGCAAAGCGGCCGCACCGACGAGGTACAGCACCCGGAAGGAGTCGTCCGGCAGCAGCCACGAGCCGAGGAGTGGTGCTCCGAGGGAGCCGACGCAGGAGCCGGCCATCGTAAGCGCGATGTTGCGGGCCCGTACGTGCGGTGCGGACATCTCGCCCACCACGGCGGTGAGCGTGGGCAATACCACGCCCAGACCGATCCCGGCGAAGAGGCGGGACGCGGCGAACACGCCGGGCCCGTCGGCCAGGGCGGAGCCGAGCATGCACAGGGAGAAGAACGACAGGCCGCTCAGGAGCAGTCGGCGTGTGCCCAGGCGTCGTCCTGTGGCCCCGGCAATGCCTGCGCCGATCAGCATGCCGGCAGCGACGAGCGATCCGATGTCGCCTGCTTCTTCCTTGGACAGGTTCCAGCCGGGCTCGCGCAGGAGGGCTGGCAACCCCGTACACGGACAGGTCGTAGCCCTCGAACATCGCGATGAGGGCGGTCATGAGGATGAACAGCCGGACGGTCGCGGGGCGTTGTGGGGCACGGCGTCTTGGAGACGGTTTCGCCTTCATGACGGGGGTTCCTCGGGTCTCGGGACCGGTGCGGGAGGAGGACGCGGGAAGCACGTGCCCGGAGCCGAGCGCCGCGTCGTCACGGTGTCGGCTCCATGACACCGAAGTCCGTTTCGATGCGGTCCCTGGCCTGCGACAGGGCGTCGGTGATCGCCTGTTCGCGTCCGGCGAAGCGTTGCGTCGGGGTGGGCACACTGATGGCGGCGGTGCCCCAGGCCGCGGTGCGGATGGCGACGCCGGCCGCGCAGATACCGAGGGTGTGCTCCTCGCGGTCGAAAGCGACGCCGGTGCGTGGGATGTCATCGAGCTCGCGGCGCAGCGCGGGGTGGGAGGTGAGGGTGTGTGGGGTCTCGGCGGTGAGCCGGTTCGGTACGGCGTGCTCGAGCGCGGCCGCGGGGAGGGTGGCGAGCAGTGCCTTGCCGGGGGCGCAGCAGTGCAGGGGGAAGCCGGTGCCGACCGCGCTGACCGCGCGCAGCCGACGGTCGGCGACGACTTGGTCGACGAAGACCACCTGCTGGTCCTCAAGGACCGACAGGTCGACCGTTTCCTCGAGAAGGCGGGACAGATCCTCGAGATAGGGACGTAGGTCGATGATCATCGCTGATCGCACGGAAGCGGCCATGCGGGGAATCTCGGGACCCAGCCGGTACCGTCCGCGGGTGCCGGCAACGGTCACCAGCCCCTCCGCCTCCAGGGCGCCGAGAATGCGATGGACCGTGGACTTGGGGAGGCCGATCCGCTCGACCACCTCGGCCTGGGTGAGGCCGGACGGGGCCGCCTGGAGAAGGCGCAGTGCCTCCGCCGCGCGTGCGATGACCTGGATGCCGCCCGCGCCGGCGCGCCCCGGCCTGGTGTGCTCGTCAACCGCTGTCATGGCATGAGTTCCCTTCGTCCGTCGTGTCCCGGACAGCCTGCCGCATGGGGGCGGTCCGGGTGTCACGGCGTCCGTGCAACTCCCTTCTCCCGGTCTGGGATTCTTCCGGCAGCTCGGGCAGCGCTCGGGGCGTCGTCTCAGGTCTTGCGGTCCGGCAGGCCGAGGAGCTGTTCGGTCTCCTCGACCCCGGCGAGAGGAAGGTCCAGGTCGCGGGCGAGGGCGATCGCCCGGTCGACGAGGCAGCGCAGCAGGCGGTCGAGCTCGGCGAACAGGTCCTGCTCGGCCGCCAGGTTCTCGGCGACGGCCTCGACGACGAGGCCGGCTCCCGCGACTGC
>NZ_JAPSIW010000810.1 GCF_031178505.1 Streptomyces sp.
GGCCCGGGCGAGGCCCGCGAGGCCGACCTCGGCGTCGCCTCCGGCAACGGCAAGGGCCAGATCTTCGTGAAGGGCGAGGTCATCAAGACCGTCCCCGAGTCGAAGATCGTGGAGACCCTCATCGAGGAGGCGCTGAAGATCGCCGAGCAGATGGAGAAGGACGGCATCGAGAGCGGCGAGCCGACGGTGGCCGTCGCCGGCTGACGCCCCTGTGGCACCCCGCCCCCCCGGAACCCCTCCGCCCCCGCCGGCCGGAGGGGTTCCGTGCATGGGGCCGGGCGGCCCGGGCATACGGCCCCCGGTGCCCGGAGGTGAACCGAGCCCGCCGGAAAAGGGGAAGGGGTACAGTGCGAGCACCAGCAGAACCGTCCCGTGAGGCCCCCACGTGCTGACGCAAACCCACACCCGGGTCCTCGAGCCCGCCGACATCGGCGCCGCGCTCGCCGTTCTGGAGAGCGCCCCCGTCGAGAACGCCTTCGTCGCCGCCCGCGTCCAGGTGGCGGGTCTCGATCCGTGGCGGCTGGGCGGGGAGATGTGGGGCTGGTACCAGGACGGCCGGTTGCGGTCGCTCTGCTATTCGGGCGCGAATCTGGTGCCGATCTGCGCGACTCCGGAGGCGGTCCGGGCGTTCGCCGACCGGGCGCGCCGGGTCGGCCGCCGGTGCTCGTCGATCGTGGGCCCCGCGGGTCCGACCGGTGAACTGTGGCGGCTCCTCGAACCGAGCTGGGGCCCGGCGAGGGACGTCCGGCCGTGCCAGCCGCTGATGGTGACGGACGAGCCGTCGGCGGAGGTCGCACCGGATCCGTACGTGCGCCGGGTCCGCAAGGACGAGATGGACGTGATCCTGCCGGCGTGCGTCGCGATGTTCACCGAGGAGGTCGGGGTCTCCCCGATGGCCGGGGACGGCGGACTGCTCTATCAGGCGCGGGTCGCGGAACTGGTCGGTTCGGGCCGGTCCTTCGCCCGGATCGAGGACGGCAAGGTCGTCTTCAAGGCCGAGATCGGCGCGGCGACCCGGCAGGCCTGCCAGATCCAGGGCGTGTGGGTCGATCCCGCCCACCGGGGGAGGGGCCTGTCGGAGACGGGCATGGCGGCGGTGCTGCGCTACGCGCTGGCCGACGTGGCGCCGGTGGTGAGCCTGTACGTCAACGACTACAACGCCCCGGCCCGGGCCGCGTACCGCCGTGTCGGCTTCCGGGAGACGGGCGCCTTCATGAGCGTGCTGTTCTGACGGCCCGTTCCGGCCGGGCGCGACCGGCCCCGCTGCCCTGAGCTGCTGTTCCGGGGCGGCGGGCGCTTGTAGGGTGCGCCGCATGGATGACGCACAGGTCGAGATCGCTCCGGTCAACCTCGCCGCCCGGGTGGACGAGGCGCTCGCCGTGCAGGCGGTCGCGTTCGGGCTCGACGACGACGAGGTGGCGGTCCGCCGGCACATCGTGCTGCGCCATCTGCTGAGCCCGGGGGCCCGCGCGTACGGGGCGCTGACGCCGGGCGGGCGGCTGGCCGGGTTCGTGTACGGGATGCCCAACGACCGGACGCACTGGTGGTCGACGGTGGTGGAGCCGTACCTGCGGGCGACGGGCACCGCCGACTGGCTGGTCGGGTCGTTCGTGATCACGGAACTGCACGTGCACCCCGACTTCCAGGGCCGGGGCGTCGGCCGGGCGCTGATCACGACCATCACGGACACGGCGGAGGAGGAGCGGTCGATCCTCTCCGCGATCGACACGGACAGCCCCGCGCGCGCCCTCTACCGGTCGCTCGGCTACACGGACCTGGCCCGCCAGGTCCACTTCCCGAGCGCGGCCCGCCCGTACGCGGTCATGGGCGCCCCGCTGCCCCTCAGGCGCGGGGGCGCGGGCACGCCGGAGAACTGATTTCTCCGAGCAGGGGCGGCCCGGATAACCTCGGGGCCATCACCCTTCCCCCGGCAGGAGTACGAGAACCATGGCCAAGGCACCGGTCCAGCGCATGTCCCAGTTGATGGCGAAGACGCTGCGCGACGACCCGGCGGACGCCGAGGTCCTCAGCCACAAGCTCCTCGTCCGCGCCGGTTACGTCCGCCGCACGGCCGCCGGCATCTGGAGCTGGCTGCCCCTCGGCAAGAAGGTGCTCGCCAACGTCGAGCGCATCGTCCGCGAGGAGATGGACGCCATCGGCGCCCAGGAGGTCTCCCTGCCGGCGCTGCTGCCCCGCGAGCCCTACGAGGCGACCGGCCGCTGGGACGAGTACGGCGCCGAGCTGTTCCGTCTCCAGGACCGCAAGGGCGGCGACTACCTCCTGGGCCCGACCCACGAGGAGATCTTCACCCTGCTGGTCAAGGACCAGTGCTCGTCCTACAAGGACCTGCCGGTGATCCTCTACCAGATCCAGACCAAGTTCCGTGACGAGGCCCGCCCCCGCGCCGGCATCCTGCGCGGCCGCGAGTTCCTGATGAAGGACTCGTACTCCTTCGACCTGGAGGACGAGGGCCTGGCCCGGTCCTACGCCCTGCACCGCGAGGCCTACCAGCGGGTCTTCGAGCGCCTCGGCCTCGACTACCGCATCTGCGCGGCGACGGCGGGCGCGATGGGCGGCTCGAAGTCGGAGGAGTTCCTGGCTCCGGCCGAGGCCGGCGAGGACACCTTCGCCGACTGCCCGAACTGCGACTTCGCCGCCAACACCGAGGCGGTCTCCTTCGAGCTGAAGCCGGTGGACGCCGCCGCCGTGCCCGCCGCCGAGGAGATCCCCACCCCCGACACCCCGACCATCGAGACCCTCGCGGCCTCCCTCGGCGTCCCGGCCTCCGCCACGCTGAAGAACCTGCTGGTGAAGGTGGACGGCGAGATCGTCGCCGTGGGCGTGCCCGGCGACCGCGAGGTCGACCTCGGCAAGGTGGAGGCGCACTTCGCCCCCGCCACGGTCGAGATGGTGACGGAGAGCGACTTCGCCGAGCGCGCCGACCTGGTCCGCGGCTACGTCGGTCCGCAGGGCCTGGAGAAGGTCACGTACCTCGCCGACCCGCGCGTGGCGCCCGGCACCGCCTGGATCACCGGGGC
>NZ_JAPSIW010000006.1 GCF_031178505.1 Streptomyces sp.
CCTCCGGGGTGACGACCGGTGCTGTGATCAGGGGCATCTATCCGGGCCTCCCCACGCGCTGCCGCGCCTCTTCCTGCCGCTGGATCAGCCGCAGGTCCTCCGCGCTGATCACTGACTGGCGGGGGTAGACGTTGTACGTCACCGCCTGCCGCTCGGCCACGGCCGCCGAGGAGGGCGCCGCCTGCGCGGCGGGCAGGCCCGGTGAGGCCGCCTGTCCGGCGACCGCCGTGAGCGCCGACAGCTCCAGCGTCTTGGCGTTCAACGCGTCGAACAGCGGCTGGCCGTAGTAGTCGACGGCAGCCGCCCGGATCATGTACTCCCCGGCCGACCCCCACATCAGGATGCTGTCCGACGTCGGGGTGCCGGGCCCGTCCAGCTGCCCGCCGTCGGCGTACCCGGGGATCGGCCCGCCGGACGCCCGCCGGATCAGGCCGCCCTGCGCGTAGCCGTTCATCTTGGCGTTGTTCCGGCCGGCGGTGCCCTCGATGCCGAGCGTCCGGTAGACAGCCGTGATCGTGACCTGCTTGCTCTGGACCTTGTCGATGGCCGATCTGATGGCCGCGGCCGTCGCGCTGGCCCGGTCCTTCGCGGAGACCGTGACGGACTTGCCCTTCAGCGACTTGATGGCGGCCCGGACGTCAGCGACGGCGCCGAGGGCCTGCCCGTTCTTGGTGGTCACCTCGGTCCGGCCGTCCGGGAGCTGCCGCGTCTTCAGCCCGACGGCCTCCAGCGCAGCGATCGCCGCGGCGTTCAGCGTCGACACCTTGACCGACTTGGCACCGGGCGTCCGCTCGATCTCGGACTGCACCTCTTGCAGGCCCGCGATCGCCTGCTCGCGCTCCAGCTTGACCGCGGTCTTGATCTCGCCCGGCGTGCCCAGCAGTGTGTTCACGTACTCGCGGGCCTCGGCATCGCTCATGCCGGTGGCCTGCGCCAGGCTCAGCATCTTCTCCCTGAGCTGGTCGGACTTCTTGGTCATCGACCCGAGCGACTCACCGGCCGCCATCCCGCTCGCGATCATCTCGTCGTGCGCCTTCGCGGCGGAGGACATGGCCGATGCGTTCTCGCGGCCGGCCTCCGTGTTCAGGTCGAGCGTCGCCCCGTTCTCCTTGAAGCTCTCGGTCAGCGCGTCGATGCCCGCCTCGAACTGAATCTGGCTGTCGTAGGCGGAGCGGTTCGCATCGTTCAACGCGAGGATGCTCTGCCGCAGGCCCTCGGCGCTCTGCTTCTGTGCGTCGAGCTTGGCCTGCACTTCCAGGGCCTGGTCACCGAAGATGCCCATGGACTGGGCTGCCAGCTCCTGTTCCAGGGCCTGCCCGGCGAGCGCGTCCCGGTAGTCGTCGAGCTGGCCCCGGATCTCCTCGGACGTGAAGCCCTGCTGTTTCATCTTGGCGATGATGTTGTCCAGGGCCGCCGCCGCGAGGTCGGCCTGCCCGTTCGACACCATGCCGGCCAGGGCTTTGTCGAGGGCGTCGATGTCGTCCTTGGCGTTCTTCACCGGCGTGGAGTCCATGCCGAAGAACGAGGTGATGGACTGCTGGACCTGGTCGATGCCCTCCGGATCGACCACCTTCTGCAGGCTGTCAGCGAGGCCGGCCAGATCCTTGCCGTAGGCGCGGACCGCCTCGCCGGACGCCTTCCCCGAGTGGCCCAGCTCGGTCAGCGAGGTGGTCAGCTTGTCGACGTCCGGCTTCGGTTGCTGGCTCGCCGACGACAGCTCGCCGAGGGTGATCAGCAGCAGGCCGATTCCGGTCCCCGCCACGGCCAGCTTCGCGGTGCGGGACAGGGTACCGATTGCGGCCGTCGTCCCAGCGAGCGCACTGGGCGCCCCGGCCGCCGCCGTGCGCATCGCCGCGATCTGCAGTCCGAGCGCTGCGACACCGGCCTGTGCCGCGGCCATTCCGGCTGCGGCCAGCTTCACGGCCTTGATGGCGATGGCCAGCTGAAGGAGCGTGGAGATCGCCTCCGGCGGCACGGCGGACACGATGTTGGACAAGACGTTGACGACGTCGAGCATGCCGACCCCGACCTCTGAGCCTGCCTCCAGCACGTGCAGCAGGGCCTCGGCTACGTTCTCCAGCGTGTCCCACACCACGGGCCCCTGCTCGGCGGCCCAGTCCATCCACTGCGTGACCCCCGAGGAGTCGTACTCCCCGGAGTCGAGCTTGGCGAGGAAGATCGTCAGCGAGTCGACCGCGTTCCGCATGGTCCGCTCGCTGAAGTCCGTGAACCGGTCGTTCAGGGCGTCGAAGCCGGGCGTGTTGATGCCGCCGGCCACCATCGTGATCAGCCGGTCGAACTGAGTCGACGCGCCCTTGACCAGCCCGGTCGTCTCGGGCAGCAGCTCGTTGGCGACGGCGATGCCCTTGGTGAAGGGCGCCATGACGTCGTCGGCCAGCGCGTCGGACCACTCCTGGTAGTTGTCCTTCAGCAGGCCGACGGCGACCGCGGCCTCGCGGGTAGCGGGCGGCATCTTGGCCAGCTGCTGCTGGTACGCCTGCTGCGCCTTGATGGCTTCCTGACTGCCACGTCCGGACTGGGCGACCGCGTCCTCGTACTTCTCCTGCGCGTCGGCGGCCTCACCGATCGCGCCGATCTGCGGGCCGAGGGCGAGGGCGTAGGCGCCGGCCGCGACGGCGACCGCGCCGAGCTGCCCGGCCAGCACCGTCGCCGAGGACGCCAGGCCCGCCACGGCGGGGATCGCCGCCGGGGCGAGGCTGATCAGGGACGCCTTGAGCGCGTCACCGAGTTCGTCCGTCGTGGCGCGCAGCCGGCCGAAGGCGTCCGTCGTCCCGGCGGTGCGGTCAGCGAGCCGGGTCTGCGCGTCGGTGACCGACAGGTACCGGCCTTCGAGGTCGCGCAGCCGCCCGTCGCTGTCGGCGGTGATCCCCGACAGCCGCAGCCGCAGCCGGTCCGCGCTGTTGGCCGTGCCGTTCAGGACGCGGGACAGCTCGTCGCGGCCGGTCAGGGTGAAGGTGAGACGCTGCGCCACGCTGGTTCACCTCCTCTTGAGTGCCGCCAGGTGCTGGTCGAGCCAGGCGACCAGCCTCAGGAACCGGCCGACGGACAGCTGGTCGTACTCGCTGGGCTGCATGTGCAGGTAGTGGTAGAACAGCGCCTCGTACTGCTGCCTCAGGCCGCGGAGTCCTGGCGGCGGCGTACCAGGTGGCCTTTTCCCAGCCCGTCCAGCGCAGCGTCCACGTCGGCGGGGTCAGCGGCGAGCTTGCGCAGGTGCGGCGTCAGCAGGTCGATCTGCGTGTCCTCCGCCCGGCTGCTGAGGGCCTGCACCATCAGGTTGTTCAGGGCGTCCTCGATCTCGCCGCGCGAGATCCGGGCCCGCAGGCGGCGCCGCCAGCCGGGGATGTCGAAGTCGTCGAACGCGAGGTCCTTCTGCTCGCGCTTGCGGAACGCCCACACCACGGCCCGCAGCGCGGTCGGGTCCTGGAGCTGCAGCAGCGCCTCGACGCGCTGCCACTGCGTATCGCCCAGCGCCTCCTCGATGGCGGCGGCCTCCCGCGCGGACAGGTCGTCCGTCGACAGCTGCTCTACGGTGCCGTCGTCCTGCGTGAACGAGATGATCACTGTCTGTCCTTACTCCAGGTCCCGGCGCACGTCGGCCAGGACTCGCTCGATCTCGGCCCGCATGCGCGGGGTGCCGGCGGCGACGGTGGATGTCCACCAGCCGGTCGGCCGCGCCCACTGCGTCGCCCAGCGGCGCCGGTTGCCGAACACCGGGTGCCGGACCCGGCCCTGGTCGATGACCCACGGCATGTTGCGCAGGTCGGGCGGCAGGCGGCTCTTGTCCATCCACACCCGGGCGCCGGGCATCGCGCCGGACCGGACGCTAATCCGTACCCCGCCCGCCAGCGTGGCCCGCAGCGGCCGGGTGGTCGGCGACGGGCCGCCGCGCGTCGTCCGGCCCGGGCCGGGCAGCTGCACCGTGCGGATGGCCTGCTGGAGGTCGCGGTGCAGCGGCTCGGCCGCCCGGCGCACCCGCCGGCCGAAGTTCTGCCGGAGCCGGGGGCCGCCGGCCGTCCGCATCCGCCGGGACAGGGTGAGCAGCTGGCCGGTACCCAGGATCTGTACGCTGCCCGCCATCGGTCAGGGCGCCGCAGCCGCGGGGATGGCGACGTTCTCGGCGGGCTCCGAGGTGATCGCGAACTGCGCCATGATCTGCGCCGCCTGGTCCAGCTCGCGGACCTTCGCCTGCGAGGTGACTTGCACCGGGAAGATGTCCATCGTCTGGGCCGGGACGTCGCCCTCGTCCATCCACACGATGAACCCGCGGGCCTCGCGAATCAACAGCAGCCTCACGTCGTCGCCGTCCTGGGACGCCCAGAACGTGAGGCTGGAGTCGGCGGCGGTGATCTCACCGCCGACCACCGGCGTGAACCTGCTGCCCAGCGCCGGGGTGGGCACGGTGCCGGACGTGGTCTGCCACCCGGCCATCGCCCCCGTCTCGCCCTCCAGCGCCGTCCCCGCGTCCAGCTCGGCCCGGGTCGGGCTGTTCTTGTTCAGGATCGTGGGCACCCACAGCACGCGGGTCACACCGCGCCGGTAGTACCGGACCGACTCGTTGATCGGCGTGGCCATCAGCTCTCTCCCTGCGCCTGACGGCCCCTGGCCGTCTTCTTGTCGGACACGGTCTTCCAGCCGGACCGCTCGTACACCAGCACCGACATCTCCGGCACCTCGATCTCGTCCTCGATGCCGTCATGCCTCATCCGCACGTTCTCCACCGCGCGCTCCTCTCTCTACGTGAAGGCGCGGCCGGCCACCGACAACAGCAGCCGTACCTGCGCCCCTCTGTCCGTCTGGTCCTGCACCAGCCGGGTGCCTGCCACTGCCGCCTCCAGCGAGCGCAGCCCCAGACCGGGACTCGTGCGCAGCCAGGCCTCGACGCGCTCGGCGATCTCGTAGGCGCGTGTCCTGGCGGCCGCGATGTCCGTGTCGCCGCTGGTGGCGATCGCCGCGACCGTGAGCTGGAACTCCTCCTCGCGGCCGCCGCTGAGATCGGACCAGCCGCCCACGGTCTGCGCCGCCTCGAAGTCCCCGGACGCGTCACCGTCGAACCCGATGACCAGCCAGTCCAGGTCTGTGTCGCCGGTGACTTCCGGACCGTCGCAGATGCGCACGCCCTCCAGCCCGAGATCGGCGCGGGCGAGCGCCACCAGCGTCTCGATCACCTCGGGTACTCGTGATCCCATTACTCCACTCCAGGGGGCAGGCGGTCCGGCTCCAGCAACTGCACCGCGCGGTTGGGCACGGCGTAGCCGAGGCCGGGGATGGGCTCGGTGACGGCGTAGTCCTGGCTGCCGCCGGGCAGGGCGCCGCGGCCCGCGCGCTGCGTCTCCCACAGGTGCTGAAGGATGATCCGCGCGGCGCCGGAGATGTTCTCGCCGATGACCGTCCGGCCGGCCCGGTAGGTGAACCGCAGCCGCCCGGACAGACGGCCGCCGTCCAGCCGGAACACTGTGCCGGTGTCACCGTCCACACCGAGGCTGTCGACGGCGTAGGAGGCCGCGCCGGTCAGCACGGACTCGACCGCGGTCACGGCGACGACCGGCGTGCGGCGCAGCACGACCGTCGCCGCGCGGCATACCTCGTGCTCCTCGGTGAACGGCCGGGCCACCACGGGGCCGACGAACGACTCGACGGCCCGCGTGGTCGCGGCGATCCAGAACCGCAGTTCGTCATCATCCGCGGTGCTGACGCGGTTCAGGTGCTTGCGGGCGTCGGCCAGCGACAGGATCGCCGGAGGCGCCGCCTCCTGGACGTCGAAGACGTCGGTGTACGCGGCGGCCGGGCCGGTCCACAGCCAGCGCACCGAGTGCCGGCCGGGCGCCGTCGTGACGTAGTCGGCCTGGTAGTGGCCCGGGGTGCCGGTCTCGGCGGCGGCCGGGGTGACGGCCGTCCCGTCCGGCAGCGTGACCGTCACGGCGGCCGTCGCCGCGGTGGTGAGGGCGCCGTCCGGGGTCCGGCACTCAGCGGTTAGGCGCACCGTCGCGCCGAGGTCGAACGGCACGAACGCCTCCTAGCTGGCCTTGTCGAGCTTGTCGACGATGCCCTTGCGGTTCTTCCCGGCGGCCTCGGCCGCCAGGACCCGCGCGCGCTCGTCCTCGTCGGCGTCCTGGAGGTACGCCAGGACCTCGTCGGCCTTGTGCGCTGCCGGGTCGAACGCGGCAGTCTCGGCGGACGGGGCCACGGTGCGCACCTCGCCCGGGCCGGCCGTCGCCTGCTCGGTGCGCGGGCGCCGCGCCAGATGCGCGTCGACGGACTCGAAGGCGTCCTCACGGCCCTTGACCACCGGGTCGTCGTCGGCGACCAGCTGACCGGCCTTCACCACGCGCGGCCCGCCCGGACCGTAGGCAGCGAACGACCTCTTGCTCCGCAGTGCCATGGAATGTCTCCTCTCTGGGCACGGGTGCGGGCCCCGCCTCGGAGTCGAGGGCGGGGCCCGCAGGAGGCGCCTACGGTCAGACGGCGGTCGCGACGTTGAGCATCCGGAACGCGGCGTCGTTCACGGAGTCGGCACCGACCCGGTACCAGGCGTACCAGCCGCGCTGGCCGGTCGGCCTCCGGTTCGCGCCGACCAGGTGCGGGATGAACTCCACCGTCATGCCGATACGGTCGGCGATCACGTAGTGCTCGAAGTCGCCGAGGATCAGGACGCGGTTGTCGCCCGCCACGGCCGGGTCCCACGAGGCGTCCATGGCCTCGGCCTCCAGCGCCGGGCGGCCGACCAGCTGCGCCGGGACGTCCGCGCCGATCCGCTCCCACAGCTCCGCGCCGCCGTTGGTGTCGAACTGCCTCACGAGGTTGTAGATGCCGCGGTTCGCCAGCCACGAGGCGTTCGCCCGCCACCGCGCGGGCAGCGCAGCGTCCATGGCGTAGATGTCGGCCGCTGCGAACGTCTCGGCCGTCACCGGGGCCATCTCGCTCGCGGTGCCCGCCAGGGCGGTCACGATGCCCGTCGGCTGGCCGCTGCCGGTGCCGCTGATGAACGCCGCGGCCTCCAGGTCGTCCTTCCCGAAGGCGAGGAGGCGCCCGACTTCCATGGTGACGTTCTCGGCGTCGTCCATCGCCTCGATGGAGATCGGCACGAACCCGTCCGCCTTGTGGACCGGCACCTGGGGCTGTCCGAACGTCGGCGCGTTGTCCCCGGCCTCCACGCCCTCGGCGGCCCAGCGCCACTGGACGGCGCCGGCGGAGACGCCGTGCCACACGTCGCCGGTGGCGACGACCTGCCGGGCGGCCTGCCGGATCTGGTTCCGGCTGCCGTTGCTGGTGATGATCACCGTCGGGTCGAGCTGGAACGGCACCAGGTACCCGCCCTGGCTGTCCGTGAGGGACATGGCCCGTTCCAGGGCGCGCTGCTCGTCCGGGGACATCATGTGCCCGCGGCCGCCGGCCAGCTTGGACCAGGCCCGCAGGTACTCCGGGCTGGACGTCGCCAGGCACATGCGGGCGATCGTGCCGCGCTTGTCGTCGAACCGCTCGATGATGCTGGTCGCCGCCGACCGGATCGGGTCGTTCGCCGCGGACATCTTCTCGATCGCGGCCAGGGCCCGGGAGCGCAGCTCGACACCGACCTGCTCCGGGGAGCGGTCGAAGGTGCGCATCTCGCCGAGGTCCCACGGGTTGCGGAACCGGCGGTCCTCCACCGAGTCCGGGTTGAGGATCGGGTCCTCGTTGTACGAGCGGCCGGTGGCCGCGCTGCCCGGCATGACCGCGACCGCGGCCGGCGGGCGGCCGGTCGTCTGGGTCGCGGACCGCACGCGCTCCAGGGCGCTGCGGCGCTCCAGCTGGCGGCGGTGGTCGTCGACCTCAGCGAACTCGGTCGTCAGCTCGTCGAACTGGCGCTCGTCCTCCTCGGTCAGGGCGTCGCGCTGCTCCAGCTCTTCCAGCCGGGCGCGGATCTCACGCAGGCGGATGACGGCCTGCTGGTGCGAAAGCTGAAGTGACATCAGCTCGTCTCCTTCGTGTCGATGGACGCCAGTACGCCGTCCATCAGCTCGCCGATCTCGGCCAGCTGAGAGCGCATGCGGACTGTGCGGGGGGAGGGCGACGGGTGCCCATCGGCGGGCGGCGCGTCTGTGGTGCTGGGTGCCGTCGGGTGCCCGGGTGCGGGCGGCGCGGCGGCGGATCGTGCGGCCGGGTGCTCCTCGATGAGCGGCGCGGCAGTCTGCTGGCGGATCGCCTGGCGCACGACGGCGCTGAGCTGCTCCGGGTCGTCGATGCCCGCCACGTCGACGACGAGACGGGCTGGCACGGTGTCCTGCTGCCGGTACAGCAGAGCGGTGGCGACCTCGCGCCGCAGCTCGGGGTCCTCGGGGACCTGCGGCGCCACAGTGGCGGCGTCGCGGGCGAGGGAGGCCCTCAGGCGGGCGCGGGCGTCGCTGTCGTCGGCCAGGCCGTGCGCGACGTCCCGGGCCCGCACCGACACGGACGTGCCCACGTAGGCCGGGAAAACCACGGGGCCCAGTTCGCGGCACTTCAGCTCGATCAGCTCGCGCTGGAGCGGACCGCGGTCGCCGGGCATCCACAGCAGGTCCAGGACCTCGTCGGGCTTGACGAGCTTGCCGTTGACGTCCCGCCACTCCTCGCGGACCACCTCGAAGCGGAACGACATGCCGTTCACGGTCTGCTCGGCGATCGCGTCGCGGATCGGCTGCATCAGCCAGTTGTCGGTGATCCGCGCCTCGACGAACAGGCCCTGGTCGTCCTCCCGTAGCTCAGCGATCGCCCCGATGGGGATGCTGCCGATCAGCGGATGCCGGCCGTGGTCGAACTGAAGGACCGGCGTCTGCTCGCGGATCGTCTTGCGGAAGGCGCCCTTGCGGATGGTCTCGGTGAAGTGCCCTTCCCAGGAGTTGATCTCGGTGGGCTGGCTGAAGACGGCGGCGTAGCCGGACAGGGCCCGGCCGTCACCGTCCTCGTCGCCATCGGCGCGCTGGAGCTGGAACGGCGCCGACCGCATCAGGTCACGGGCGACGGACTGCATGGCGGGCATCTCAGGCCCCTCCCTCGATCGGTCGGATGGCGTCCCGGAGAGCAGCGGCCAGGACCCGCGTGCGGGCGTCGGACGGCGGCGCCGAGGTGCCGGGTGCCTGGAGCTGGACGGAGAACAGGCCGGTGTGATGCAGCAGGCTCCAGTCGCTGGCGGTGACGGCAGCCATGACGGACTCCGGGGTGTATCCGGCGTCGACCAGGGTGCGGATCGTGCGGGACTGCGTGCCCTGGATGTCGGCGGCGTCCCGGGCGTCCTCCCGTAGGAACGGCACGTCCCGGGCGTCGTACCAGAGCCGGACCGCGCCGGACGTGCTGCCGCCGGGCGGCCGCACCAGGCGGGAGAAGCTGCCCGCCGCGTTCTGCCACAGCGGGTGGATCGTGCCGTCCGCGAACCGCCGGCGGGCCTGCCCGTAGTTGCTGTACGTCGCGGCCTGGAGGCCCTCGGACAGGCCGACGATGATCGGCGGCACCCCGGCCGCCGCGGCGATCCGGGTCTCCCCGGCGCCCTGCACCTTCGCGAAGTCCAGCTGCTGGAAGTCGCTGCCGACAACCGTGACGTCCGCACCGCCGCCCAGGTACAGCGTCTTGTACGCGTTCTCCACGCCCCGGTGGTTGGCCTCCATCTTGGCCTTGAACTTGGCGAACGCCTCCGGGCTGACCTCGCGGGCCAGGCGGACGACCATGTTCGGGGTCGCCGCGTTCTCCAGGAACTTCCGCTTGTGCCGGGCCATCAGCCCGTCGTTCTGCACCTCGCGGATCACCGGCGTCAGCCAGGACATGCCCCGGTACGTCGCCAGCGGATCGGGCACCGGCGCGAAGTGCGCCACCTCGTCCGCCAGCAGCGCGACGGGCTCCTCGCCGGGCTCCTGGTAGATGTAGCCGAGCTTGCGCCACCCGAGGTGACCGCCGCGGTGCTCGCGGCGCTCCAGCACGATGGACACCCAGTCCGGCCGCATCCGGACCATCTCGTTGTCGAGGCGCGTCCAGTACGCGTTGCCCGCCAGGTCGGCGTCCTGGATATCGCGGGACAGCAGGTCCTGCGTCGTCCCGCCCGGCCACGGCTCCTCCAGAAGCCGCAGATCCGACGAGCCGAACATGGCCGACGGAGTGCCGTTGTTCAGCCGCTGCCACGTGAACCGCGGCGCGGAGAACACCATCTGCCGGGCAACCATGCACGCCCAGATCACCGGGTTCGTCGCGAACAGCTGCGCGTACCCCGGCAAGTCCGTGGGCGCCTTCTCCGCGGCCTGCCCGGGCTGGGTCTGGGTGATGCCGAGCGCCGAGTAGCCGCCGTAGCCCAGGGAGTCCTGAAGCGCCTGCGCGTAGTCGTCGATCGAGCCGATCGCCCGGGACACGCCACGGGAACGGGAGGCCCGCCACAGGTTCACCACGGGCCATCACCTCGACTCTCCTTCGGCGGGGCCACGTCCATCAACAACAGGCAGTAGGCGCCCAGACCGAGACCGGCCGTCATCAGCGCGGCCGCCAGGCCGATGGCGAGCCCGACCCCGGCGGTGAACAGCCCGCCGCCCGTCACGACGCCCGCCCGGGCGAGCGCGGTCCGCGTCATCCGAATTCGGCCCACGGCTCCACCTCCTCCTCCGGCTCCTCGACATCCGCCGAAAGGCCCCACCGAGCGTTCGTCGCCGCAACCAGCGGCGTGATGTCCACCCCGACGCCGCGCCGGGCCCACGCCCACGCGTCCCCCAGGTCACGTTTCCTCGCACCGGCCAGCGCGGTGGACAGCGGCGCCTGGTCCAGGTGCACGATCCGGCTCGCGGCGACCGCGTCGTAGAACTGGCCCACGGCCTGCACGACGTCCCTCGTCTTCATCTCCACGACCGGGGCCAGGAGCTGCGGCTCCTCGTCCCCGTCCGCGTCGTCCTCGGGGTCGACCTGCAGACGCTTCTTGATGTCGCGGATCAGCGACCCCGCCGGACTGCCTGTGTCGACCACGAAGCACCGCGGGCGCCACTTCTCCGCCAGCGCCCGGACCCTGTCGACCACCCAGTCCGTGCCGGGCCGGTTGTCGACCACCTCGACATGCACGGCGTTGCCGCTCTGCCCGGCCACGCAGATGCTCGCGTGGCTGCGCTCCGGCGTGACGTCGATCGCGAACGCCACCGGGTCGGCAGGCGCACTGTCGACGCCCGCCAGAGCCTCCCAGGCGTCCTTGCCGATGACCGCCCAGGCGTCACCCTCCTCGGCCGGGTACTCGCCCTGGCCGAGGCGCTCACGGGCGTACCCGGCGGGGCTCAGCGTGGCCCGCTCCTTGGCGACCTTCTCCAGCGTCAGCCGGTAGCCGACCGCCGGATTCGCCTTCAGCACGGCTTCGTCGGAGGCCGGATCGTCGTGCGCGGTGCAGTCGCGCGGGCACTCCTTGACGTGCAGGTCCGCCGACCACTCCATGTAGGCCAGGGACGGGTCCGGCACGCCGGCCTCGATCGCCGCCAGAGCCCGGCGTCGCAGCCGCGCCAGCTGCACCGACAACGTGCCGATGCCCGCCGAGCCCAGGTACCAGATCTGCGGGTTCGCGACGGCCGCCATCGTGGGCAGCAGCGCGTCCATCGCGTCGTCGCCCAGGATCATGTCCTCGTCGAGGATGTTGCAGTCGCCGGTGAAGCCGCGCCCGCTGCCCTTGCTGCGGGCGATGAACCGCAGGACCTGCCCGGAGTGCAGCTCGATCGACTCCTCACCGACCGTGTACCGGTACGCCTTCACGCGTTTGTGCAGGTCAGGGCACCCGCGTATCAGGCGCTCGATGCGTTTGAAGGCGGCCTTGGCGGTCTTGAACTCGTGCGCGGAGTGCAGGATGAGCTGCTCACCGCCGATGAACAGGCCCCACAGCTCCCTGGCTTCGATGATCCCGCCCTTGCCGTTCTGGCGAGGGACGTTCACGGCGACCTCGAACGACGCCCAGGACCCGTCGGGCTTCTCGCCCATGCCGACGCGCAGCACGTGCTGCTGCCATGGGTCCAGCTTCAGCCCGGCCTTGGCCGCGAGGTCGACGGCCTCCTGCCCGGCGCTGGATGCGGACGGTGGTGCCGTCTGGATCGGCGGCTCCTGCCAGCCGAGCAGCGGGCCGCCGTCAGCCGTCGGCTGCCCGGCGGGCGGCTGCTCGGCGCTTCGCTCGCTGCTCAGCAATGTCATCGACCGCGTCCCCCTTCGACTCGACGGGCGCGAGCTTGCGCAGGTCGTTCATGATCGAGCGGAGCTTGTCGGCGCCGGTCGCCTTCTCCGGCAGGGACTCCGTGGCGTCGATCGCCTCGGCGAGCGCGAGCGCGACGGCTGCCATTCCGGGCGACGTCTCTTCGGCGTGAAGTTCGTCAAGCTCGGCGGCGATGCTGGAAGCGACGCTCATGATCACCCCTTCCCGGTCATCACACAGCGTCACGTCACTTTGAGTGACGCGTTGCTATTTCACTCGACCCGAGTTCGCGGTGATTAGGGCCAGGATTTGGCCGCGCAAAAAATCGGGCGACAAGGGCTTTTGGGTCGCCCGCTTCCCGATTTTCACGATGGTCAAAGGCCCCCCTCCCCTCCGCCGGATCGGGCGCGATCGCGCTGTTCATCGCAGCGAATCGTGATGTTGATCGCGACGCGTGAGCGGCTCGCCTTGGGGTGGACCGGCAGAGGGGCGGTGCGTCCCCGGTGGGGTGCCGCCTGCCCTGCCCGCCGGTGCCGCCCAGGCCGGGCGCCGTCGGTGACTGGGGCACGGTGGGCTACCAGGCTCGGGATGCCTGCCGTCCGGCCGGCCGCCCGACCTGGCGCCTGGCGTGCTGCCGGTACCAGCGGGTGGCGACGCCGGTCATGGCCGGGTCCCGCATGTCCCGCACGCGCTGCATGACGATGTCCTTGCCCGGGTCGACGGTGACGACCTCGGCGTCCCAGCGCTTGTACCGAGCGAGGGCCTTCGGGCTGGGCATGGTGTGGATCAGGTAGACGTCGACCTGGTCCCGGTGCTTGACCGCCTCGTCGATGGCGGCGAACCGTGCGCGGTGCGCGACCTTCAGCAGCGTGGGGTCGTGCTGCCAACTGGGGGCGCCGGGCCCGGCGAGGGCGAGGGCCAGGCGGTCGAGGTCGATGACGATGTCCGTCGGCCGGGCGCGGGCGGTGATCCAGCTGGACTTGCCTGCGGCTGGCGGGCCGGTTACGACGTACAGCATGGGCGCCTCGCCGCCGGCGGTGGTGGGTTCGCAGGGGCGCGGGCGGCTCCCTGTCCCGCTGGCTGCTGCGGCATGGTCACCACCTTCGTGATGCGCGGACCGGCTGTCGTGCGGCGTCGGTGCGGTTGCCGCGGGCGCTGTTGCAGCGGCGGTGCGCTGACCGGGCGTTGGCGGGGTCGAGGAGGTCGCCGCCGCGAGAGAGCGGAACGGCGTGGTCGAGGGTGAACGAGGCGGGGTGGCGGCCTGCTTCGGGGCCGGTGATCCAGTAGGCGATCTCGCCGCCGCACCACCAGCAGGGCAGGCCAAGGGCGCGCTGCTGGGCGGTGAGGCGGCGGTAGGGACGCCCGTTGCGGGGGTTGCCGGCCACGGGCGCCTCCCTCGCTCAGGTCTTGGGGATC
Organism: Streptomyces sp.; assembly: GCF_031178505.1. Lineage (GTDB taxonomy): Bacteria > Actinomycetota > Actinomycetes > Streptomycetales > Streptomycetaceae > Streptomyces > Streptomyces gulbargensis. The sequence continues at coordinate 13,577 of NZ_JAPSIW010000006.1, forward strand.
TCCCACTCGGTGACGCCGGCCGTGGCGGTTTCGTAGACGAGCCGCTCGGGAGTCTTGTCGCTGGGTACGGGGAAGGCGATGAGGCCGGCGGCGCAGCGTCCGGACTTCAGCGTCTTGCCCATCGGGAACTCTGGCTTCGGCATGTCACCGCCGGAGGAGCCGGTGACTTCGATGCTGGTCCCGTCTTCGTAGGCGAGGGACCAGGGCATCTGGCTGACGTTGACGTCAGCGCCGGCGATGTTGCACACCTTGACGTTGGCGGTGGCCCACGTGTCGCCGCCCCGGAAGTCTGCAGGGGCTTCCGGCTGGGGGCCCTCGTAGGGCTGCTGATACTCGACGGCCTGGACGGTGAGGTGCAGGTCGTTCTCTGCGTCGACGATGTCGTGCTCGGCGCCCATCTTCAGGACGCTGTCGTCTGCGCTCTCGGCTTGAGTGTCGGCTTCGGGTGTGGCGGTGACGGTCTTGGTGACCGTGATGGTCTCAGGCTCTCCGCTGCTGCTGCAGGCGGTCAGGGCTGCGGTGAGCAGTATGGCTGCGGCGGCGGCTCTGCGGGTGTGCATGGTTCCCCCAAGGACGTTCTGATGCTCAGGGCATCTTCTGTCGCGCAGGGGCACTGTGGGGCCGCTGTGGCCGTGTTGTGACCGGGCAGAGCGACGCCCCCGGCGGTGAAGGGCCGGGGGCGTCGCTCTGCGTCTGATGAGTCCCGGCCGCACCGCGGCGAGCGTTGGATGCCGGGACTTAGTCGTGTTCCGACGTCGGCCGCGTCTTTGGCGTCGGACTCTTCTGCGCCTCGGCGCACTGGCCGGGCTGTCTGTGGGTGCCAGAGGGCACAGTTGTACACCGGGATCGTGACAGGTCTCTGACCTGCGGTCAAGCGGCAGCGCGTCGCACGCGTTTGGCGGCGAGGGCTGCGACGTCGGCGGCGGCGTACCAGGGCTGACGGTCGGTGCCGCCGGAGCGGGCGAGCTGGCCGCGGCGGACGAGCTGGCGGACGGCCGGCAGGCCGATGCCGAGGAGGCGGGCGGTCTGGTGGGCGGTGAGGTGGCCGGGCCGGATGATCTGCGACTCCATGCCCCCATGATGCGGCAGCGAGGGAGGCCGCGCGGGGGACACGGAGGGCCTCTTTCCCGTCTCCCGAGGGCTCATGCCGGATGCCTCCCTTGCCTCCCCCGAAGCCTGTTTGTGCAGGTGGGGCCGGGGGAGGCGTGTCGGGGAGGCGGGCGGGGAGAACTCCCCCGATTCAGGCGGCTCCCCGCTCCTCGTCGAGGTCGGCCTCCGTGTCGGCGGCACGGTCGGCGAGGGCCTCCAGGACGCGGTCGCGGGCCACGACGGACTTACCGGCGCTCTTGTACTGCTCGGCGTTGTACGGCTCCAGGGCGCGCTTGAGGTCGGCCGGCCCCCACTCGCGGTAGGCGTCCGGCCGTCGCTCGGCGAGCCGGTGGAGGACTTCCTGGGTGAGCATGCGCGGCTCGGTGCCGAGGACGGCGGCGACGTCGGCGAGCGGGTCGGCGGGCTCGAACATGGGCTCGCCGTCGGCGGCCGGGGTCCCGTCGAGCAGATGCAGGGCGCGGTCGACGACGGGGGTGACCTCGTCGATGCCCTTCTCCGGCTCCCGGGCGACGTAGTGGGAGCGGATCACCTCGAACGGCTTGTTGGTGAACCCCACGGTCACGGCGGTGCCGATGTCCTCGCCGGGGATGAGGGTGGTGGCGGTGATGCCGGCCTTGTGGCGGCCGGAGCCGAGGAGGCCGTCGTTGGCGACGTGGTCACCGACGGCGAACGCCACACGGTGGCTGGTGTTGCGGGTGACGTCGCGCGGAAGGCTGTCGGCGGTCGGGGAGACGGTGACCCAGATCAGGGTGATGGCGACCTTGCGGGCCTTCTTCATCACCTTGATGGCCAGCTCGGCGGCCTCCTTGCCGTACTCCTTGTGCATGAACAGCTCGTGGCACTCGTCGAACACAACGACCTTGGGCCGCATCCGCGGGTCCTGCAGCGCCATCTCGCGGGTGACCTTGGTGGCGTCGCCGCCGAGGAGCTCCAGCAGCTTGCCGCGGGCGGTGACCTCGTCGCGGAGGTTCCGCAGTGCCTGCAGCGCGGCTTCGATGTCCTCGTCGTCGTCGCCCTTGACCAGCGTCTTCAGGCGGGGCTTGAGCGGGTCGAAGTCGACGTTGTAGGCCATGCAGTAGACCTCGGCGACCACGAGCGGGTCGAGGATCGCGCCGAGGAGCAGGGCGACGACGATGCTGGTCTTGCCGGAGCCCATGATGCCGCCGACCATCCAGTTGGAGGCCATCAGCCTGCCGACGATGGGCTCTCCGCGCTGGGACACGGCGACGGGCACGCCCTTGAAGTAGTCGGTGGTGCCCTCGGTGAGCAACGGCCACGGCGGTACGGCGCCGGACAGGGAGCCCTGGTCGGCGACCCACAGGTCGAGGGTGCCGGGCTGCTTGGGGGGCTCGGTGGGCCACACCTCGACGGGCTTGCGCAGCAGGTTGTGCGCCAGGACGTTCTTCTTCAGGTTGATCATCTCGACGGTGACGCCCATGGGGAGCTGGAGCTGGGTGTGCCAGCCGTTGCCGGACCGGGTGGTCGGGGACACCCAGCGGGCCTGCCAGCCGTCCTTGATGGCGCGGTTGAGCGGGGCGATGCCGAGGTTGCCCAACGCCTTAAGGATGGCGCCCTCGTCGGGGACGACGTCGCGGTCCTCGGCGTCGGCGGGCAGCGCCCAGGCGGGCGCGGTGTGCTGGCGGCGGCCGACCGACCAGGCGGCGGCGAGGCCGAGGACGGGCAGGGAGTACAACAGCGGTTCCCAGACGACGGAAGCCAGGAACGCGACCCAGCCGACCAGTTCGATGGTCGCGGCGAGCGGGGTGAGTACGTCGCTGATGTCGTGGTTGGCCCAGGCCAGCATGACGCCGAGCAGGAGCAGGACACCGGCCGCGGCGCCGGTGCCGGTGGCGATGGCCTTGGGGGCGTTCATGACCATCTGGAGCAGCTCGACGCGGCGGCGGTGCCGGGCGAACCGGTAGGCGTAGGCGCGCTGCTCCCACTGCCGGACGAGTTCCTCGTTCCCGGCGGCCTCGGCGGCGCGCATCATCCGCTCGTGGCGGGCGGTGGTGCGGGAGTCCCAGGCGCGGCGGGTGAGGACGCGGGCGCCGCCGAGGGTGTAGGCGGCGTGGCGGACCAGGGCCCGGTAGCCGTCGTCGGCGCGGACCTCGACGACGATGCGGCGCAGGTGGTCGATGCGGACGCGGCGGCGGGGACGCTCGGGGGACGCCGGGGACGCGGAGGCGGGCGCGGCGTCCTGGGCGTCCTGGGGGGTGTCCTTGTGGAGCTGTACGACGGTGTCGGTCATGCTGGGTCTCCGGTCGTTCTGTTGGGCGGTCCGGGGCCCGGGGACGGCGGCTGCTTGCAGGCTGGACGCCGCCCCCGGGGCGTAGCTACTTGCGCTTCTTGGCGTCCTGGGCGATGCGGCGGGCGGCCTTGTCGTAGACGGCGGCCACGCGGCGGTCGATGTCCGGCTGCTGGTCCATGCCGGCCACCACCGCGCGGCGCACGCCCGTGGTCTCGGCGCGGATGACGGCGAACTTCTCGCCGCGGGTCAGGTCGCTCCAGGCGGGGCGGTCAGGCATGGGTGGTCACCGCTCCGTGTGGGTGCCGGTGATGCTGGCGATGATGTCGGCGTGGTCGAACGCCAGGGCGGGGAGATCGGCGAGCGGCCACCAGCGGGCGGCGCGCGCGTCGGTCCCGGCGACGGCCTCGGTGCCGGCGGGGACGAGGGCGAGGTAGGCGGCGGTGACGTACCGGCCGCGAGGGTCACGGCCGGGGGCGTCCCAGACGCCGAGCGGGCGCAGGTCGTCGGCGGTGACGTGGACGCCGGTCTCCTCGGCCAGCTCGCGGGCGGCGGCGGCGCGGCTGGTCTCGCCGGGGTCGACGTGCCCGCCGGGCAGCGCCCAGTGCCCCTGGTAGGGGGCCCAGCCGCGCTCGATCAGCAGGACGCGGCTGTCGGTGTCGACGAGGACGACGTCCGCGGTGTAGCGGATGGTCTCGACGGGCTCGGCCAGCAGGGCGGCGGGCTGGTTGGGCTGGAGGTCGAAGCACAGGACGATGGCGTCGGCGAACGGCGGGTTGGCTTGGCCGATGCCGGCGCGCAGCGACCGGTAGACGTCGAGGCGGGTGGCGCCCGCGGGCGGGGTGAGCGTGCCGGTCCAGGTGCCGGTGGTGCCGCCCGCGCTCGGGGAAGCCTGGAGGGTGACCAGGTAGTGGTGGGTGTCGTGCTGCGGGGAGTGGCTCATGGTTGCCTCTCGGGTCGTGGGCCGGGCTGTCCGGCCCCACCGCTCCGGCCGGTCCACGCGGGGACCGGCCGGACGGAAGGGCGGGTCAGCGGCGGGGGTAGCCGTGGCCGGGCGGCGGGTACGGGCTGCCGTCGACCTCGGCGCCGGTCGCCGAGATGATCACGTCCTCGAAGTCGGTGATCTCGCCGGTGTGGCCGTCGTAGGCGGCGTCGAGGCCGTCGAGGAGGCGGCCGGTGCGGGCCCGGTCGTCGTCGGCGGTCTCGCGCCGGTTGAAGAGGCCCATGGTCACCGCCCCCGCTTCTGCACGTCGCGCCAGATGGAGCGCAGGACCAGGGCGAGGATGGCGACGGAGATCCCGCCGATGGCGATGGCGATCGACGCGAACGCGATGCCGGTGCCGCCGATGCAGATGGCGCAGCTGATGCCGAGCCACTCGCCGGCGCTGCGGCCGCGGGGGTGCTGGTGCTGGCAGGCGGGGGCGGTGGTCTGCTGCTGGGCGGTCTGGGTGGCGAGGACGGCGGCCACGATCCGGGCCACGTCCGCGCTGTCCTGGGCGTCCCGGACGGCGTCCTCAGCCTTGCGCAGGGCGTCGCTCACGACCTCCACCCCCTGACGGTGCGGGCCAGGCCGGGACCGGCCAGGACGCCGAGGGCGAAGGCGGTGGCGGTGGGCTGTCCGGCGAGGGCGGCGGCGGTGTCGGCGGTGCGCGACAGCGCGGCCGGCCAGATGAGCAGGATGCCGAGGACGATGCCGAGGAGGATGGCCTTCATACCGTCGCCTCCGCGTACTCGGGCAGGTCGTCCCGGTGGAACAGGTTGCGTCCTCGGGCGTCCTTGGAGTGGACGGTGAGGCGTCCCGCGGAGACCCAGGAGCGGACGGTGGACTGCTCGATGCCGTAGTGCCGAGCGACGTCGGCGGACAGCATCAGCGGCGGGTCGGGCAACGGCTCACCTTCGGCGTCCTCGGCGTCCTGCTCGGGTTCCGGCGTCGGCGCCGGGCGGCCGACGATCGGCAGCAGCCGGACACCGGGCGGGACCGCCAGCGGGACGGGCCGGACGCTCGGGACGGGCCGGGTGTCCTCGGCGTCCTGAGTGTCCTCGGGCGCGTCCTCGGCGTCCTGCCACGGCGACGGCAGGGTGATCGTGGCGAGGGCTGCGGAGTGCCGGCGGGCGGCGAGCAACTCCAGCAGCTTCGCCCGCTGCTGCTCGTCGGCACCGGCCTGGGCCTTGCCGACGGCCACGGACAGGCGCCGCTCGATCCGTGCCCGGCCGCGCGCGGCCGGCTTCATGGTGGCGAGCTTGGCGGCCAGGGCGACGGCCTTGACGGTCGCCCGGTCGCGGGTGATCTGCTCCGCGGTACGGTCCCGGACGGCGAGGCCGAGGCGGGACAGCAGCCGCTCGCGGGCCTCGCGGACGATCAGGGCGGGCAGCGACGCCGAGGCGGCGTCCGGGCGGGCGTGCCGCAGTTCGATGCCCATGGCGAGGTGCCACAGCAGCGCGGCGAGGACGGGGCCGACGACGGCGCGGACGGTGCCGCCCACCACGCCGGATTCGCTGTAGGCGGGGATGACCTGGACGCCGGTGATGAACCACACCAGCGTGCCGGGGACGCCGGGGACGCCGTGGTCGCGAAGGTTCTGGCGGGCCATGAGGGCACAGGCGAACAGGGCCAGCTCGGCGGCGAGGAACAGGGCCGCCCGCTCCTCGATCGCCGTCATGTCCAGGCTGTGCTCGGCGAACCGCCAGGACGTGTCGCCGGAGTAGGCGGTGCAGGCGATCGCGCCGAGCGCGGCGACGACGACGGCGGCCGGGGTGCGCTCGGCGGCGCGCGGCCGGCGGGCGTGCAGCAGGGGCAGGGCGAGCGCGGCGAGGAGCAGAAACGCGGCGCCGCTGGTGATGATCGGGTGGTCCTGAACCCAGGTGGTGACGGTGCTCACTAACTCTCACCCCGTTCGGCGTCCAGCGCGGTGACGAGCTGGCGCAGCGCGTAGTCGAGGTCCACGGCCGCGGCGAGCATCTGCCCAGCCGAGTGGACGTTCCGCGGGGCGCAGCGGTCGAGGGCCTCGCGGGCCATGCTCAGCGCCAGGTCGACGGTGTGGACGTCCGGGGCCCGGTCCTCGCCGGGGGTGTAGAGCGGGTCGTAGGCGGTCATCGGCGGCCACCGCCTTCGGCGGCGTGCGCGCGGCCGAGGGCGAGCTGGTCGCGGGCGGCGCCGGCGGCGGCCGCGCGGGTGGCGGCGGCCTGCTCGTAGTCGCTGCGGCACTGCGCGTGCAGCTCGGCGAGGCTGTCGTGCGGGGAACTTGCGGACGCGCTGGGGCGCGCGGAATGATCGGTCATGCCGACTCCTGGTTAGGTCAGGTGTTCGGTGGACGGGTCGAGCGGTGCGCGCGCCGGGGGTTGCCGCCCCCGAGCTGCTGCTCGGCCCGTCGTGGTTCCGACGGTCATCCACATCCGTGGACGTGGATAGCAAAGCACATCGCTCGTGCGATGTCCATACGTCAGCCGGTGGGCTGGTAGTGCGCAAGCAGCAGCAGATCGGTCTCCGTGCTGTACGCGGTGCCGCACCACCGGCAGCGCACCGGGCCGCCGGGCAGCCGGGACAGCACCGCGCCGCACACGCTGCCCTGGTCGTCCGTCACGGCGACGCACAGGCCGAGGCGCTGCGGCCGCGGCACCGGGTCGCCGACGATCGAGCGGGCCTGACGCTCCAGGTCGCTGATCTCGCGGGCGAGGTCACCGGCCGCCGGGTAGGCAGTGGCGATCCAGTCGAGTTCCATCGTCAGCCAGCGGCAGTCGGCGGCGAGGCCGGCCGGAGGCGGGGCGCTGTGGTGCGGCCAGCGGACCCGCTGGACATCGACCCGCCAGGAGCGGACCAGCTCGGCGGCGCGGCCAGTGTTGACGGTGTCGAGGACGTCCTCGTCGAGCGGCGAGCGCGGCCCGGCCGCGCCCCGGGTGGCGACGATCTCACCGAAGCCGGAGCGGCGCGGCACCAGGCACTCGGCGACTTCGGCATACAGGGTGGGCAGGTCGCCGAGGCGCTCGGCCAGCTGCTGCCGGTGCCGGGTGCACAGGTAGCCGTCGGCCGTGTCGCCGCACAGTTCACAGGTGTTCACCGGGTGTTGCTCTCCTCGGAGTCAGCCAGGGCGGCGTGGATGAGCGCGGTGTCGATGCCGACGGGGTTCTCCTCGGCGAGGGCTTCCACGCGCTTCACGACGGCTTCCAGTTCGAGGGCACGCTGCTCGGCCTGCTGCCGTGCCTGATGCGGGGTGAGCTTGCCGACGCGCTGCAGGATGAACGCGAACCGTTCGGGGCTCTCCCCGACCTTGACCTCCATCTCGACGGGCGTCTCGCTGTAGTTGGGGGCGTCGCCGAGCATGGCCCGTGCGGCACCGACCCAGCAGGCGACCATCTCGCGGGCGGGCTCCAACTCCATCGCCATCCCGTTGCGGAAGTCCGTCGCCTTCAGCCCGGTCTCGTCGAGCTGCTTCTGCACCCAGCGCTCGCGGGCCTCCTCGTCCCGGCCGCCCAGTTCGGCGAGGAGCGCGTCGCGCTCGGCGTACAGCTTCTCCAGCGCGTCATCGGTGATGCTGCTGGCGGTGTGGCGGGGCTCGGTGCTCATGCTCGGTGGCCTTCCCGGGTGCAGCGGACGGTGTCGTGTTCGGTGCCGGCGGACGTCCACCAGCGCTCGCAGCACGCCTCGGCGAGGTCGAGGGCGACTGCGTCGTCGGCGGCGGTCGCACCGATCGGGACGTGGCGGACGCGGGCGGTGGAGTGGCCCCAGAGCCAGCCGGTGGAGAGGGCGAGGAGCACGGCGAGGGCGAGTGTGATGGTCACAGGTAGCTCCCGGTGAGGGTCACGGTGCGGATGCTGTGCAGTTGGCGGAGGGTGAGGCCCTGGCCGTACAGGTCGGCGGTGCTGCAGGTCGCGCGCGGGCGGGTGCATCGGCAGTCGCCGGTGGCGGGGAGGAAGTGGCCGCGCGGGCACCGCGGGCGGGTCACGCCCTCACCCGCTCGTTCGGCCGGGAGGCGGCGCTCCAGGCGGCTCGGAGCGCCCGCCACGCCGCGCGGCAGGCGAGCACCGTGAGGACCCCGGCCGCGTAGACGGCGGCGGTGGCGGCCAGGGCGAGGGCGAGCAGCCACGCGCCGCCCGCGAGGATCAGCGTCCACAGGGTGTCCAGAGCCTCGGCGATCACAGGTCGTCCTCGTCGGTGTCGCCCGGCGTGACGATGTGCCGGTTCGCGGGCTCGTGTCCGGCGAGGAGGACGCAGCCGGACCCCTGGGCGTCCGTCACGCCGAAGTCGCAGAAGGTCTCCTCGGCGGGCGGCGTGTCCTTCGCGGGCGTGGTGGGCTGCTCGGCGGTCGGGATGAGGTCGTAGCCGGGCCCGCTGTGCGTGACCGCGTCCAGAAGCCGGGCCCCGAACGACCGGCGCGTGTCCTTCGCGGGCGCGGTGCCGGGGCAGTGGACCGGGGTCATGCCGGGCTGGGGCTCCCAGTCGTGCGCCGGGTGCGGGCCTCGCAGGGTGGCGGCGGCACACGGGACGGTGGGCGTGTCCTGCGCGGGCGCGGCAGCAGACCCGGCGGGCTGCTCCAGGCACTCGCAGTCCCCGACGACCTTGCCCTCGCAGACGTGCTCGCCGAGCGGCGTGCGGGTGTCGGCGTGCAGCCGGTACCGGTCGAGGACGGAGTCCAGGGTGTGCCAGTCGGGCCACGCGGTGCTGGCGTCGCGCTGGGCTTTCAGCCACGCCTCGACTTGATCGCCGCGTCGGGGCGTCTCGGTGTCCGGTGTGGCGGGCTGCGCCCCGGCGGCGGCCGTGCGGCGCAGTTCGCTGGTGGCCCACGTGATCCCGTTCTGCACGGCGATCGGAAAGTCCGCGCGGGTGGCGTCGATGCGGTCAGCCTCCTCACGGAGGACGGCGGCCCGGTCGGCGGGCGCGGGCAGCACGGCCATCACCGCACCGGCGCGGTCCTGGTAGCTCCGGTAGGTGGAGCTGCGCTTGCGGTCGCGGTCATCGACCCAGCGCCAGCCGTCAGCGGCGGCGAGGATGTCGGCGATGCGGTCCCGGAGCGCGGCCCGGTCGGTGGGTGCGGTCGGCTCGGGGGGCGGGGTGGTGTTCACGTCTGCTCCTGGGTGGTGGGTTGCGGATGCGGGATGTGCGGCTTGGCGGTGATGTGCCAGCCGAGGTCGCGCAGTTCGGCGACGACCAGGCGGGCGAGCAGCTCGGGGCCGGCCGCGGGGTGTTCGGCGATGACGGCGGCGAGCACCGGGGTGAGCGCGTCGGGCACGGCCTGCCGGGCGGGCGTCACGCGGCTGCCCTCCCCGCCGCGCGGTGCGGGCAGTGCCCGGCGATGACGGAGGCGGTGAGCGCGGTGACGGCGGCTCCGCCGGTGGCGCGCTCGTGGCGGCCGCAGGCGCACAGCCAGTCGGCGACCGGGGTCTGGTCGCGATCGAGGCCGCGGACGGTGAGGCCGGCGGGTATGCCCTCGACGCGGGCGGGCTGCTCGATCACGCCGCCTCACCGCCGTTCGCGGCGTCGACCTCGGCGGCCGGGGCGGGCAGGCCCTGCTGCTCGCGCAGCAGCGCGGCGAACTGGGCGCCAGACATCGTCACGAACCAGCGGCCGGGGTCGGTGGTGCCGCGTCGCTTGTGCCAGACGACGCCAAGGTTCGCGTGGTCGTTGTCGCGCTCCAGCTCGGCCTCCGCCACCCAGGCGGGCAGCTGGTCACGGGCGCAGTTCTTCACCTCGATGACGACCCCGGGGATGCCGGCGATGTCGCCGCGGTCCTGGGCGCCGCCGAGGGTGCGACGCTCGGCCTGGGCGAACCCGGCCGCCCGGAGGAAGCGGACGACCGCGGTCTCGGCGGCGGTGCCCTTGGCTTTCGATCGGCTCACAGCAGGACTCCCTGTACGGGTCGGGGCGGGCAGACGTGGGTGATCAGGACGGTGTGGGTGCAGGACCGGGCGTGCCATCGGTCGCGCCAGCGGAGCCGGGCCGGGAGGTGGTCGTGGTCGACGAGGCACCAGGCGAGTCGGTCGGCGGGGATCGCCGCCGGGTCGACGGGTGTGGGGTCGGCGCGGACGTCGACGGCGGCGACCCGGTCCGGGGTGCGGGCGGTAACGGTGTCGGCGCCGCAGCGCGGGCAGGGCGCGTACCGGACGGTTTCGGCGGCGCGGGCGGCCCGCTCGGCGATCAGATGCGCCGGGAGGCGGGTCACCGAACGGCCTCGAAGGGGTGCGAAGGGGTTGCGAAGGGGTTCGCGAAGGGGTGTGCGTAGGGGTTGACCTGCAATGCGAAGGGATCGAAGGGGTTTCGCGGTCCTCCTGTTGCGTAAGGGGGGTACTGGTTTTCCCTTCCCTTATGCGCGGGAGCGTAGGAAAACCCCTTCGACCCCTTCGACTCGCAGGTCAAAGGCTTCGCAGACCCCTTCGCAAACCCCTTCGCAACCCCTTCGCACCCCTTCGCACGGCTCACCGCGCACCCCCGAGGGAAGCGAGCGCGAGGCCAACGGTGACCGAGCGACGGGTGCGGCTGTCCTTCTGCTGCTCGTAGCCCTGCTCCTGCAGCCGGATCGTGAACGCCTTCATCGACATGGGGTGCCGGACTCCGGCGCGCTCGGCCCACTGCTTGTAGTTGTCGTAGAGCTGGCCGTTCTCGGTGACGGCACCGAGGACGTCGTCGGTCTGTTCTTCGAGCCAGGTGGCGAGCGGGTTGGACGTGGCGATGTGCTCGCGGGTCTTCGCGGTGACGGAGGCGGGCACGGCCAGGCCCTGCTGCTGCCAGTCGAGACAGCCGCGGATCGCCCAGTTGAGGACGCCGGACGCTTCCCGGGCGATGATCTGTTCGGCGAGGCCGCGGATGCGCTTGGCCGGGGGAACGATGACGTCCCAGCCGATGTCCTGGAGGCGGCGGGCCATGCTGTGGCTGCCGGACACGTCGGGCAGGTGGTTCGTCGCCAGGTGGATTTTGCCGACGGGCTTGAACTCGAAGAACTCGGCGTTGAGGAACCGCGCGGAGACGGGGTCCTCGCCGGTGAGGCGCTTGACGAGTTCCTCGTCGAGGGGCTTGCCGCGGCCTTCGCTGGTGCGGCCCGTCTCGCTGGTGGACAGCAGCCGCTTGCCGACCATGCGGGCGATGTCGTTGGGGATGCCGCCGTCGCCGTGCTTGGCCATGAGGGTGGAGGCGGGCACGGCCTGGGCGTAGTCGCCGAGGAGGGCCATGACGACGCGCATGAACACGCCCTTGCCGTTCTGGCCATCGCCGTGGTGGATGAACATGACCTGTTCGCCGGTGCTGGCGGTGAGGCTGTAGCCGACGACGCGGGCGAGGTAGGCGCGGCGGTCGGAGTCGGGCATGACGCCGTCGAGGAACTTCTCCCACATGGGGCATGTGGCGTCGGGCTGGTACCGGATGGGGGACTGCTGCATCAGGTACAGGGACCGGTCGTGGGGAAGGAGCCGGCCGGTGGTGAGGTCGACGATGCCGTTGCCGACGTTAAGGAGCATCTCCGGCTGGTCGAAGGCGTCCATGGTGGTGTGCACGGCGGGGTACGCCTGGAGGACTTCCCGGGCCGCTGCGATCTTGGGGCGCATGCGCTGCTTGCGGGCCCACGCCTCGAACTTCTCCCGTGGGCTGGCGGGCGGCTCTTTCGCCTTGCTGTCCGGGGCCGGGGCGGGGGCCTCGTCGCTGTAGTTCGGGGCCTCGTCGTGGAGTCGGTTGATGGTGTCGACGGCGCGGGTCCATACGCCGGTGTTGGCGCCCTTCAGAGTCCAGCGGCCCTGGTCGTAGTACGCCCAGCGTTCGATGTCGGTGAGCCAGCGGATCTCGCTGCCGTACCGGTCGATGATCCGTTCGGCGTTGCCGAGGTCGTCCCACTCGCGGGCGGGCATCGGCGAGGGGAGGGCGACCGGGGCTTCTGCGGGCGCGGCCCAACGGGCGGTGCCGGGCGCCGTGGTGCTGGGCGTGGCCGCGGGTGCGGGGGCGATGAGTCCGGCGAAGGGGTTGCGGTCGCGGGCGGCGGGCGGCCAGGGGGTGCGGGGATGAGCGATGCCTGCGGTGAGGCCGCTGTTGATGGTGGGGATGGCGCGGCCGTCGGGGTGGCCTCCGGCGCGGGCGGCGGCGAGGAGAGCCTGGCGGGCCTCGGTTTCGGTGAGGGCTCCGGCGCCGACGAGGGTGCCGATGCGGAACGCGGACTCGTTGATCTGGTTGTTCTGCTCGCCGTCGGCGGCGCGAGCGACGTTGTCGCACTCGGCCTGCACGGCGCGGCGCGTGTAGGCGTCGAGGCGCTCGGGGGCGAGCGGCATCGGCGCGGCCGGGCCCGCGGGCGCCGGGGCGGGGATGGGCTTGGTGGTGAGGGCAGCGAGCAGCCACGACGGGGCGCCGACGGGCGGCTGGCCCGGGTTGTCGAGTTCGTAGATGACGCCGGTGGCGTGGACGCTGCCGGGGCCGATGACGTAGGCGTTGCCCGCGCGGACGTCGCCGTCGAAGCGGCCTTTCAGCAGGCCGAGGCTGTTGCCGAGTTTCAGGCCGGCCGGGGCCCAGTAGTAGTCGTGGTGACCCTGCGCGGTGTGCACGCGCATCGTCGGGGTGTGCTGCTCGCCGAAGGCGGTGGCGGTGTCCTCGATGGCGCCGGGCCGGTCGGAGTCGACGACGAGCAGCTGCTCGCCGCTGGGGCCGCGGGTGGCGCCGACGAAGACGCCGACGTTGCGGAGCTGCCCGGCAAAGAGGGCGTGCGCCTGTTGTTGGTCGCGGGTGTGGGTCTTGGTGAAGGCGACGGCGGGGTGCTTGCCGCGCTGTTCGCAAGTGGCGGGTTCGTGCCCCTGGCCGATGCCGACGCACCGCTCCAGCCCGGGGTGGTCCACGGGGAAGACGGCGAAGCCGTGACCGACCAGCCACAGGGCGCCGTCGAGTGGCGTGTCGCGGACCGGTGCGGTGCTCAAGGTCGTGCGCTCCTCAGGGTTGTGCGGGGCTGCCCGCGTCGTCCGTGTCCGTGGACGTGGATGCGGCGGGCAGGCGTAATGGAACAGGGAAGGTCAGCGGGTGGCGACGCCGGCGATGCGCTGGAGGCGGGCGATGCCGTTCGGGTCGTTGGCGGCGAGGTTCATCGCGGCGACCAGCTCGGGGTAGACGGTGCTGAGCCGGGCGGTGTGGATGACGTCGGCGGCGTCGATGGTCTGCATGAGCTTCTGGGTGAAGCTGCCGGGCCGGAAGCCGTTGGGGTTGCTGTAGTGCCACAGGACGTGCCGGGCGGTGTCGCTGCTGATGCTGGGCTGGTGGTTCAGCATGTCGGCTGCTCTCTGCTGTCGGGTTGGGCCGCCCGCCGCCGCGGCGCGGGGTCGGGCGGCGGCGGGCGGTGTTGGCGGGGTGGATCAGAAGGGAGGGGGTTCGTTGCCGGTGATCTCGCCGGTGACGGTGTTCACCCCGGCCGGGGTGGCGGCGGTGGCCCACGGGTCGCCGGCCGGGGCCGCGGTGGGCGCGGACGGTGCGGCGGCCGCCGCGGCCCCGGCGGGCGCGGCGAGTTCGGCTTGGGCGGCCGGGACGTACTTCGCCGCGTACTGCTTCGGAGGGGAGAACCCGCGGTTCTTCTGCTCGCCGTCGTGGGTGTAGCGGACGTGCAGGGTGCCGCCGACCTCCAGGCCGCGCGCGCCCGCCTGCCGGACGGCGTCGGAGACGGCGTTCTTCATCTGGCCCTTGACGAAGATGCGGCGGCGGCCGTCGTCGTCCTCGATGGCCGGGTCCCGCTGGTCGGTCTGGACGGTGACGACGAGCTGCATCATCGGGTCGCCGTTGCCCCAGAACTTCTGCTCGCCGGACTGGATGTCCCGCTGCTGCTCGACCTTCGGGGGTTCGGTGATGCGGCCGCCGACGACGGTGCCGGGGGTGGGGAACTTGGCGGTGGGGGCGCCGCCGCCTCCCATGAGGAAGCTGTTCGCGTCCATGCGGATGCGTCTCCTTCTATGCGATGAGGGATTCGAAGCCGTGCCGCGGTGCGGCGGACGGCTGTTGGACACCCGGGCAGCCGACGGACAGGTCGGTGGAGCCGGGCTTGAACCACTCGCAGAACCGGCACTTGGCCAGTTCGCTCGTGGGGATCTGGGACCACCAGGTGTGGTCGTAGCCGGAGGCCGCGGCCTCGGGACTGGTGAGGCGGGCGCGGATGCGGGCCAGGCGGGCGAGCGCGTCGAGGGCGACCTGCCGGTCGTAGCGTTCGGTCCAGACGTGGACGCGGAGTTCGTGGTAGCGGCCGACGAAGCAAATGGCGACGCGCTCCGGCGTCTCGCCGGCGTTCTCCTGGCCGAGGCCGTAGAGGTGGGCCTGCGTGCGGTACTGGGGGCCGGGGCCGCCGCGCCGGTACTTGTCGAGGGTGGTGTGGCCGACGAGCTTCCAGTCCCACACGGTGCGCGTCAGCCGGTCGTACAGGTCGGTGGACCCGGCGACGGTGGCGGCCTCGATGGGGGACTGCTGGACGGTGACCCGCTCTTCGATCTTGTAGCGGGGCCGGCCGTCGGGGAGCGTCGTCTGCCGCCGGGTGAACGCTTCCTCCATCCAGGAGTGGAAGCCGGTGCCGATGATGCTGGCGGCCGGGTCGCTTTCGGCGGCCGAGCGGGGCCAGTCGAGTTCCTTGTAGGAGAGGCGGCGTTCGCAGGGGTCGCCGACCTCGGAGGGGCCGAGGCGCTTCTGCAGGGATCGGGGCGCGTTGTGGGCGGTGTCCGTGATGAGTGCGGCGATGCGCTCGGCGAGCATCTCGCCGGTGCTGTCGCTGCCGCTGGTTGTCGCCACGTCGTGCCTTCCTGCTGGAGCTGGTGCGGTGGTGGTGCTGGGTGCCGGGCCCGCCCCGGGGGGAAGTGGGCGGGCCCGGCGGTCAGGTGCTGCGCGGCGGCTCGTTCAGGCCGAGGGCGTCGAGGAGGAGCCGGAGGTCGTCGTGGTTGCGGGCCTTGCGGAGTACGAGCCGGGAGGCGGCAACGCGTTCCGCGGCGGTGGTCTGCCGTGCGGCGGTGGTGAGGGCGTCGCTGCCGCGGGCCCGGCCGGCGCTCACCGCGCCGCCGCCTGCCTGGCGCGGCGGCGGTTCTGGGTGACGCGCCTGTAGCTGGCGTACCGCTCGTAGCCGGTGAGGCCGCCGCGGATGCCGTGCCGGTACTCGGGCCGGGAGCCGCCCTCCGTGCGGAGGGCGTCGGTGAGGCAGTCCCGCCAGACGGGGCAGTCCGCGCAGACGGCGACGGCCTTCGCGGTGCTGCGCTGGTCGTTGGGCTGGGGGAAGAAGTCGACGCCCCGGTAGGGGGGCTGGGCGCAGAGGGCGCGTGCGGTCCAGGCGGCGGTGCGCTGGCTCATCACGCCTCCCCGGTGGTGCGGGCGGGGGCGGTGGTGAGGCATTCGCCGCAGGTCCAGCCGTCGGCGTGGACGATGCCCGCGGTGGCCCTGCCGCAGGGCTCGCAGTCGTTCCAGCACTGGACGGCGGCGGCGTCGTGCGGGCGGGACGGGGCGGGCCAGATGTCGAGCAGGCCGTCCAGGGAGACCTGGATGCGGTCGGGGGTCCCGGTGGCGCGCGGTCGGCGGTGGCGGCCGGTGGGGGCGGCGATCCGGCGGAGGGTGCGCAGCGGGCTCATTCGTCGGCCTCCTCGTCGTACTCGGAGGCGACCTCCAGCGGCGTGACGACGTAGCCGGTGCAGGTCTGGACGGGCACGTCGTCGCCGTCGCAGTACTCGACGTCGAAGAACGTCAG
Organism: Streptomyces sp.; assembly: GCF_031178505.1. Taxonomy (GTDB): domain Bacteria; phylum Actinomycetota; class Actinomycetes; order Streptomycetales; family Streptomycetaceae; genus Streptomyces; species Streptomyces gulbargensis. The sequence continues at coordinate 29,588 of NZ_JAPSIW010000006.1, forward strand.
TTCCTCGGGGCTGAGCGCGTCGCCGTCGTCGGGGACCCATGACACGAGGCCGGTGGCGCCCTCTCGGCGGGCCAGCGTCTCGCAGTGCTGGTGCGCGGCGTCGATGCTGCGGTAGTGGCCGAGGGTGATCCCGGAGTCCGGGTGCTCGGCGCGGTAGACGGTGGTCGGCGCGGCCTCCAACTCGGCGACCCGCTCGCGGGACCGGCCCCAGCCCTTCACGGCCGCTTCGGCGTCCTGCGCCTTCGCCGCGAGGTCGGCCTCCAGCTCGCCAACTCGGGTCTCGGCGTCCAGGAGGCGGCGCAGCACCGGCGCCATCCGCTCGCCCATCCAAGAGACGAGGTTGAGGCAGAACAGGTCCTCCCACGTCGGGTGCTCGTGCTCCCGCCGGTCCCGGACCGACGCGGCGAGCCGCTTCAGCAGGTCCCCGGTCGCGGGCTTCGCATCGCCGATCAGCCCGGCGATCGCGGCGCGCTGCTCGGCGGACAGTTCGGTAGTGTTCGTGGTCACGGTGACCTCTGCTTTCTCTGCTGTGTAGGGGCGCCGGTCGGGGGTCGCTCGGGCCGGGAAGTCAGAGCGGCCCTTCGGCGCGTTCAGGGGTGGTTCAGGCGGTGGCGGGCTCGGTGCCGGCCGACTCCAGGAGCTGGACGGTGCGGCGCTGCTTGTCGGCCTCGACCTGCTCCTTGCGGATGCGGCGGGCCTGCGCCGAGCGCAGCGCCAGCTCGCGGTAGTGCGCCTTCTTCAGCGCCTCAGCCGCCGCCTCGATCTGCGCCTCGGTGCCGTCCGGGTGCAGCTCGCGGGCCTTCTCGACGAACCGGCCGTGGTGCGACTGGCGGCGTGCCGCCAGGGTGCGCGCGGGCCGGTCCTTCGTCTTCGCCCAGCTGAGGTGCGCGGCGACGCGGAGCTGCATCGACCGTTCGCTGGTGTTCACTTCGTCCTCCCTGTCGTTCATCCGCATCCACGGACGTGGATGCGTCGGGCGTGAAAAGAGCAGCGCGGTGGACGCCGACGGCCTCCGCTATGCGGGTCGCCACGTCCGGTGTGGTCGTGGGGTACCGGCCGTTGAGGAGGTCGTCCATGCGCGTCTTGGAGATGCCGGCGATCCGGGCCAGGGGGCGAACAGTCAGCGGGCCGGAGGGTGCGCGCTGCATGAGCTTGCGCAGAAGGTCACTGTCTGTAATGCGTAGGCGTTCGTTTCGCACGTCATCTCCGTCCATCCACGTCCGTGGATGTGGATACTCAAGCACACCGCTTAAGCGGTGTCCATCCCTTCCGTGTTCAATGATTCGGCCAACACAGGCCGGGGGCGTACCATCCACGTCCGTAGTCGTGGACAATGAATCCCGCCGGTCAGAAGGTTGTACGCCCTGACCTGCATTTTTGCGACTCACATGCGCGGGTGTTCTGGGACACTCAGAGACAAAGGGGCGGCCGATGATGCAGCGGCGCGACGGACTGACCGAGCTCGTGCAGCAGCACGTCGGCAAGCACACGGACCCCGAGAAGATGAGCGTCAAGGAGTTCTGCGAGAGGGCGATCGACCCGGACACGGGCTATCAGCCCAGCAACGGACTCATCGGCAAGATCGTGAGCGGCGGCTCCTTCGGGGTGACAGCCCAGATCCCTCAGCTCGTCGGCGCCATCGCCGCCGGCCTGGGCCTACCCCGCGAGATCGTGGCCGCAGCCGCGCACCTTCAGCTCATCGGCTACGAGGAGTCGGAGCTGGAGGGTGGGGCGCCGGCCGCGCTACTACGTCGCCTGGACGCCGAGCCTGGGGAGCCGGAGCGCCGGGTGGCGGAAAAGTGGGCCACCGAAACTGATCAGTAACTCGATCAGAATCGCCACATACCGCTCACGTTCCACATCTGTTCTCTGCCACTTACTGCATGAACGTGGTTACTCGGCGTAGAGTGACGTGACCTCGCGCAGAACGAACACGTGTGCGAGCCCGTGCTGTCATGGGTTCGTATGCGGGGGAACAGGGGGTCATGTGACCGTGCATCTCGAACGCGCCACTCTCACCGATGGCGTCCGTGTCGTGCACACCGTGCAAGGGGACCGGGTCAGGGCCGCATACGACCCTCGGCAGATAGAAGAATCCGCCGCGCTGGCATGGCTGTGCATCCGCGTGCCCGGCCTCGTGCGCAACGGGTTCACCGTGCAGCACGTGGCTGCCTGATCAGGCAGGCAGCCGACCAGGGAGGGCCCCGACGCCGACCGGGACCCTCCCTCCCTACAGCCGGTCCCCTGGAGACAGGGTTCGGTGTGCCGTGCGCGCCCGCTCTGCTCCCGCCGACCGCGCGTAGCGGTCCACCATCGACCGGGACTTCCAGCCCGTGATCCGCATCAGGTCGGTTTCGTTGCCGCCTGCCGCGAGCCACATGTGAGAGAACGTGTGCCGGAACTGGTGCGGGTGGATGCGGTTCAGGCCGGCCTCCTCCGAGCGTCGGGCCAGGAGAGTGCCAGCCCCTGACGTGGTCAGCGGCCGCTTGGTCTTCAGGCCTACCCACAGGGCATCGAGCCCCTTCGCCCCAGGGTGCCTGGCGCGGGTGCGCAGATATCGGTCGATCGCCTGTGCCGTCTTCGCCCCGAAGGGCACGGCACGCCCGCGGCTGCCCTTGCCCATGACGTGGAGGACCTGCAGCTCCAGGTCGACGTCGTCCACAGTGCGGTTCACGGCCTCGGACAGGCGCACGCCGGAGTCGAGCCACAGCATGATGAGCGCGCGGTCCCGGACCTCGGGAAACTCGCGGCCGCTGACGGTTTTCAGCAGCGCTTTCAGCTGGTCCGGGGTGAGGATGGGGACCTCGGGCTCCTCGATCTGGGGTGACGACAGACCGGCGGCCGGAGAAGAGGGGAGTTCTTCCTCTTCGACGAGCCACTTGAGCCATGCCTGGACGCCGAGGAAGCGGGAGCGGGCGCTACTCGCAGATGTCCGGGCGACTTCGTGAGCGGTGAAGGCGCGGACGTGGTTGCGGCTGATGTCGAGAACGTCGTCAACGGGGGCGACGGGATCGAACCCGGAGTCCTTCGCGGGCGGTGGCGGTTGAGTGAGATAGTCGGCGAAGAGGTTCGCGGAACGCAGATAGGAGCGGATGGTTTCGGGGCTCTTGTTCGCGGAACGCAGGGCGAGCTCCCATGAGCGGATCAGCCGAGTGAAGGGGCCTGAGTGCGCTGCCATGCACTGAAAGTTATCTGCCGCATAAGCGATGTGCAATGGTTCTACGGAAGTCTGTAGGAATGAAACAGCAGGTCAGCGAACGGATTGGGGATTGCTCGTGCGGCCGGTAGGCAGCAATTATCCCACTGTGAGCGATGTGCATAGGGCCGTCTGACCTGGTGGGCGTTGAGCGCGTTCAGTGAAGTTACCTGCCCCATCTCTGGGGGGTTTTCCACGCCCTGCCGTGTGGTCCGTCTCGTCTCATCCTGTTGAGTCCGTGCAGCATGTTCATGGCAGCCGCCCCCGGCCGGAGGGGCGGGGGCGGCTGTGGAGTCGGGCCGTCATCTGGACGGGGTGGCGTACCTCGCGCGGTTACCGCCTACCCGACCCCGTTCATCGGAGGGGGGCGCTCCGGTCATTCCCCGGGGCCTCCCAAGATCAAACTTGGCCCAACGTGGGTGACGGCCGCCCCCGACGGGGTGCGGGGGCGGCCGTCCGTCCCGCGGGCGCCGCCATCGGCGTAGCAGCGCCGGCGGGGGTCAGCGGGGCTGGGCGGTGTCCTGGCGGTGCCGCGGGCACTGGCACGGCGGCCACGCGGACGTGATCTCGTAGGGGTCCAGTCTGCTGTTGGACGTGATCTCGACTTCGGGCCGCTCCTCGATGACGCGGCCGTCACGGACGACGGTCACGCGCATCGTCATCAGCCGCATCGGCTCCGCGGTCACCGAGTGCCCCCGTGGGCACTGCGCTGGTGCCGGGCGAGGAGGACCCGCTCGTCGGTCGCACGGGAGTAGTCCCGCTCCTCCGCGGCCTGCGCGAGGGCTGCTTCGTGACGTTCGCAAGTGGCGCACCGAGGGGCTGCCGGGGTGGGGGCGGGTGTTCTACGCTCTCGCACGTCGACTCCATCCAGTCGGCCATGCCCCCGGCCGGTAGCACGGCGCGGGGGTTCTTGAACTTCGGACCTTACCGCGCCATACCGAGGTTACCCGCGCGTTCCTGCGGTCGCGCGGCATGGTGCGGGTACTTACGGTCACCGGTATGGGTGAGGATCTTGACCGGACGCGCGCGGTGTGGCGTCAGGTCGCGCAGGTGGTGATCTGCCGGATCAAGGACGGCACGTATCCGCCCGGGTCTCGGGTCCCGTCCACGCTGGAGCTGGCCACTGAGCTGGGCGTGGCGTCATCGACCAGCCAGAAGGCGCTGGCGCATCTGCGCCGCGAGGGCTGGGTGCGTGGCGAGACAGGCATCGGGACGTTCGTGGCGGACGACCTGCCGAGCGACTGATCCGATGCGGGCCCGCGCGGCTGGGGAGGCCGCTACCCTCCCGGCATGGACGACGCCGCCCAGCAGCCGTACATCGATCCCGACTCCGACCACGAGGATCGGCCGGTGTGCGGGATCTGCCCGTCGCTGCGCTTCCCGCGCGACCAGTTCGTGATCTACGACCGGCCGTCGTGGGAGGCGCCGTTCGATCCGGTCGACGGGCGGCGGTACACGCTGGACGGCCGCATCCCGGCCTGCGTCCACCCGGACAAGATCGGCCTTCCGGCAGACAGGCAGGCCCCGCCTCCCCGACCGCTGGAGACGGAGCCCGCCGGCCAGTCGGCTACGCCGCGGCGTAGTCGATGGTGGAGGCCATCCCGCGCTCGGTGATCCCGATGGACGCGTACTTCTCGTCGAGGATCCGGCGGCGCCGCTCGGCCTCCGGCTCGTCGATCCAGTACCGCTCGTCGACCGGGCCGAACGCCTGCCGGTACGCCTGGTGGGTGTAGTCGCCCAGCCGCCACGCCCGGCCGGCCTCGTGCTCGCGGACGGTGCTGTGCACGAACAGGCGGCCCGTGCGCTGCTGCACCCGCGAGAGGGCGGTGAACTGAGCGGTGAGCGCGTGCACGGCGGTGTCGATCGGCACCGGCACGGGCAGCTCGGCCGCCAGCTCGTCGCCGTCGGTCATCTCGTACACCGCGCTCTTGAGCGCCATGACGCGCAGGGCGTCGTCGATGAGCGGCGGCGCGTCGCGCTCGACGCTGTACTCGGGGATGAGGACCTGCCCGTACTCGTCGGTCCAGTCGCTGCTGTACCGCTTGCAGCCGTCGAGGACGGCCGGCATCTCCGGGTCCGCCATCCACACGGCGTGGATCTCGCGGGCCCGCTCGGCGACCGTCTCCGGAGCGGGGCGGGAAAGGGTGTTGGCCACTGCTACCTCCGTTGGGGGTTGCTGGTGACCGTCATCGTGGACGCCCCAGAAGGACGGTTGTACTGACAGACGGGGTCCATTCGGGACGCTACGCGCTACCGTCCTAAATGGCCTAAGTATCCTGGGGGGACGACTTGAATTCGGAGCTTCAACGCGCTATTGACGCCGCCGGACTCAGCCGGTCGCGCCTCGCCCGTAGAGTCGGGGTGAGCAGCAAGACGGTGGACCGTTGGATCACAGACTCCAACCGTGTCCCCCACCCGCAGACGCGGGAGGACGTGGCTGGGGCGTTAGGAGTTGACGCAGACGTGCTGTGGCCGAAGATCCGGGGCGCGGTGACGCGCGGCCCCGACCGGGAGATCGTGGCGACGTACCCGTCCCGCAACGCGTGCCCGACCAGTGTGTGGGAGCGCCTCCTCGACGACGCGACGCGGGAGGTCACCTACGCGGGCTACACCAACTACTTCATCTGGCAGGAGCAGCCGCGCGTCGGCGATCGGCTCGCGGCCAAGGCGGCAGCGGGCTGTGCGGTGCGGTTCCTCGTCGGCGATCCGGAGTCCGAGGTGACGCGCTGGCGTGAGGACATCGAGGCGGTGCCGCTCACCGTGTCCACCCGCATCCAGATCACGCTGGACGCGCTGAGCCGGATCGAGGGGGACGGGCTGGAGGCCCGTCTGTCTGACAGGCACATCGCCTTGTCTGTGTTCCGCTTCGACGACGAGATGCTGGTGACTCCGCATCTGGCCGACCTGCTCGGGCACGACTCGCCGCTGTTTCACCTGCGGCGCCGTGGCAATGGCGGCCTGTTCGACCCGTTCGCGGAGCATGTCGAGGTGCTGTGGGCGCAGGCCCGGCCGGTGCCCGCGGCCAGCTGACCTCTGGACGCACGAAAGCGGCCCCGCTCTCCCGGAGGAGAGCGGGGCCGCGGTCATGAGCTGATGTCGTGCAGGTACGGGCGGACTTCGTCCGGGACGGGTTGAGGCGGGGGTGGGGGCTCCAGCTGCTGGGCACGCATGTAGGTGACCAGCGACCGGGCCCAGCTGGCGATGTACCGCAGCGCGAAGTCCTGCGCCGTGATCCGGGCCCTGTCCCTCTCGGTCTCGGCCTCCAGCTCGTCGATCCGCTCGCCCTGCCGGGTGATCTCCCGGTCCATGCGGTCGGTGACCGCGGCGAAGTCGTCGCGGCGCTGCTGGCCGCGTGGCTGCCGTCGGCCGACGACGGCGGTGGCGATGCCGCCCACGGCCGTGACGCCCGCGACGGCGAGGGCGGACAGGGCGGTCAGCATCTCAGGTCTCACGCGGTGGCTCCGATCGTGCCGGTGGCTCGTCCCAGCCGATGGTGACGAGGCACACCGACCCGAACGCGCCGAAAATCAGGGCGAGCACCCAGCCGCGGGGCGACTCGTGCAGTGGCCACCAGGACAGCAGGTAGGCCATGGCCCACGGGGTGGCGATGAGCCAAACGGCCAGGAACCCCGGCCAGTCGGCCCTGGGCGGCAGCCAGGCGCAGACCAGCGCGATCGCGCCCGCCGTAATCCACGCCCACCCCCACGTCTCCAGGGGCGCGGCCTTCAGTAGAAGGGTGAGTCCGTGCCGGTCGCCGGTCGGCTCGACGACCTGCCCGGAGCCGTACCCGGCGGTGACGATGCCCTTGCAGGTGAGGAGTGCGCCGCGGCGGCCCAGCCGCCGCTTCAGATGCCGGGCCGCCGCGCGCATCAGACGCCCTTGGCCAGCGACGCCGAGTTGGTGACGTCCCGGACGCGGGCGATCAGGCCCTTGACGAGGGCGAGGGCGGCGCCGACGCCGCCGGCGAGCGCGGCGTACCACATGGAGCCGTCGAGGGGCGTGGTGACGACGATGCCGCCGATGAACGCCTGCAGGAACGTGGCGAGGACGCGCTCCAGGAGGTCGCGGCCGTAGGTCGCCGCGGTTTTCACCACGGTCTCGGCGTCGGGAAGATGAATCTGGGACATGGTCAGGATTCCTTCCAGGACAGGACGGTGAGGACGGCGCTGGAGACGGTGACCGGCTGGTCGCTGTAGTTCCTGAGACGGACGCGCATGCCGCGCCCGGAGGCGATCCGCTTGGTCAGCGGGATCACGGCGAAGGTGCCGCCGGCTGTGCCGATGACCTCGTGGATCGGGTGGTCCTGCACGAAGCGGTCGCCCTCGTACTCGGACATGCGGGCCTGGACGACCTCCCCGACGGGCAGCTCCTCGATGTGCAGGCTGACCGTGCCGGTGAAGCGGGCCGGGCCGCGTGCCCACACCGAGCCGTTGGTGGCGTGGTCGCCGGCGGTGTCCGACCACTCGCGGGTGAACTCGATCGAGTCCCAGCCGCCGGGCCGCAGCTCGTAGGGCTCGGCCACGCCGAGGTTGACGTAGTCGGGCATGTCGTCGTCTCCCGTCTTGGTGGCAGCGCTGTCACCGCTGCTGGTGTTGGTGCCGGGGCTCCATCCGGCGTCGTGGGCGAGGCGTGCGGCGACCGCGTCGCGGAAGGCGTCCATGTCGAACGACGGGTCGATCTTGCGGCGGGTGCCTTCCTTGTGGCCGATCACGCTGTGAGCGGTCCAGCCGTGCGCGCGGCACAGGGCGGCCGCCCACCGCACCGCCTGGTCGTACTGCGCCGCCGGGTACGGATCGGAGCCGTTGCCGAGGTTCTCGATCTCGATGCCGTAGGTCCGGGCGTTCGCGTCGACCGGCTCGGCGGCGTCCGGCCGGGGGTGCGTCGAGGACTCGTTGAGCATCGAGTTGAACGCGTTCGCGGCGAAGGTGCCGGCGTGGTTGGCGCGGCCAGCGCTGAGCATCGTCGCGACGCCGGTCTTCGCCAGGTGGGTGTGGCACAGCGGGCCCGGCAGATCGGCCGTTCCGGACCAGCACAGGTTGAGGCTGTTCGTGCCGGCGGTGTGGTGGATGACGATGCCGTTGACGGGGCCCCAGGCGCCCTTGCTGTTGCGGTTGTGGGTGCGCCAGCCGGACCGCTCGGCGACCTTCACGCCCTCGGCTCTCAGCGCGGCGAGGAAGCGGTCGGCGGACAGGGGTGTGGCCATACGGGCTCCAGACGTGACGAAGCCCCGGGCCGGGCTGGCGGCGCGGGGCGTGGCGGGAAGGAGGTGCTTACGCGGGTTCGAGCAGGAGCCAGGCGACGGTCGACGTGTCGGTGGCGCTGTTGGACGTGATGGTGAAGCCGACGCCGGCGTTGACGGTGGCGGACAGGTGGCCGAGGGTGCCGCCCGCGGCCTGCCGGAAGACGGCCACGCGGGTCGTTGCCGTGACGGAGGTGTTGGCCACGGTCACTGTCCCGGCTGCCAGCGTGGCGACGCCCATGCGGGCGTTGGCGCCCTCGGCGATCGCGATGCCGCCGCCAGCGCCGCCCAGGTTCAAGGCCTTGGCCGTAGGCGACCAGATGTTCCATTGGCCGTCGGACTGCCCGGACGTGGTGGCGAAGTATCCGCCGACGGTGAAGTTTCCTGCTGCCGCCCATGCCTGGGCGAACGCGTCGACCGGGGCGGCGGTGGTGCCGGTGCGCTCGCCGATGTTCGGGCCGCGGCGCAGGACGGCGTTGCCGCCGCCGTCGGACCAGCCGGCGGTGTCAGCGTGCAGAAACCCGGAGCTGACCGACACGTAGGTGCAGCCGGTGAACCGCACGCCGTACTGGGGGGAGTTGGCGCCGGTGCCGTCGTCGTCGACGCCCGGGTAACAGGTGACGTTGCCGACCAGCACGGGCACGGTGGCCCCGGTGCAGGCGAGGCCGGCGTAGCCGCCACCGCCGAGGTTGTTGTTGCGGCCATCGCGGCGGGTGTGGAGGTTCTCGATCTGGATCGGCGGGTTGCCGGTCGCGTCGACGAGAACACCGTGCTGCCCGTTGCGGTCGGTGGAGCAGTCGCCGAGGAGCATGCCGCCGGAGCCGGTGCCGGTCGCCCAGTTGCCGGTCAGGTGGAAGCCGTTGCCGGTGTTCCACTCGGCGCGGCAGCCGATCGCGTGCGAGTTCGCGGCGTTGGCGATCTCGAAGCCGTTGGCGCCGTTGCCGATGGCCTGGCAGTCGATGAGGCTGATGTCGGTCATCACCTCCAGGGCGAAGCCGTGCCAGCCGCAGTTGTCGACCATCACCCGGTGCAGCCGCCAGGAGTACGGGAACGAGCCCGCGTTGGCTTCGGTGTGGACGCCGGCGCCGGTGACCCGGCGGACGGTGACGTCGCGCATCGAGACGTTCTGGATGTTGCCGGCGGCGCGGATGCCGTCGACGCCGGGCCCGGTGAGGTCCTGCCCGTCGATCATGACGGACAGGATGCGGTGCTCGGCGGAGATGGTGGAGTAGCCGCCGTCGATCTGGTCGAGGAACTCGATCACCGCGTCGCCCGTGAAGCTCGGCAAGGGCTTGATGTAGCAGGGCGGATCGGTGAGTCCCGTCACGGCCATCAGGTTGGAGTGGGTGCCCATGAGGGTGACGGCGGGCGGGATCGTCAGGGGCGCGGACGTGCGGTAGGCGCCGGCCGGGAGGTAGACGATGCCGCCCATCGGGCAGGCGGCGAGCGCGGCCTGGATCGCCGCGGTGTCGTCGGTGACGTTGTCGCCCTGGGCGCCGTAGTCGTCCACGTTGAGCCAGTCCCGCACCGACCCGGCCGTGGTGCCGCCGGCGTCGCCCGCGTTGCGCGCGGACATCCACGCCCGGGACGCGCCGCCCGCGTCCGCCCACATGCCGGCCACGCCGTCGGGCCCGCGGAAGGCGGGCACGAACCCCTGCTCGTCAGCCACGATCTGGGTGGCCGGGGCGTCCGTGGCGTCGAGGAGGTCGGTGTACTGGGTGCCGCCGTCGGCCGCCGACCAGAAGGTCAGCACCGCGCCGGGGGCGATGGCCCACAGGCCGTCGGACGGCTGCACCACGTAGTCCGCGATGCCCGCCCCGAAGTCGTACCGTGCCACGCGTCACACCACCCAACTGGAGCCGGAGTTCAGCAAGGCGTCGCCTGTGGCCATGGTCGGGTGCTGCGTCAGCCACACCTGGCCGGGCCGGTCGCTTGCCGCGGAGAAGATCGTGAGGCGGCCGATGCGGGCGCCAGTGATGTAGCAGATGGTGTAGTGGTCCCGGTTGGGGTGCCGGTAGGCAGCCGGAATCAGGATGGGCAGGCGGGATTCGGTGGGCCCGGAGAGGCTGCCGGCCGCCCGCGTGAAGCTGCCGAGCCGCAGGTGGACGTTCCCGTTGCGCTCCTCCAGGATCGACCCGGTCGTGATCTCCCACGCTGACAGCGGGCTGGAGATGTCGACGACGCCGGAGTTCGAGTAGACGACGCCCCAGGAGCTGCCGTTCCACACCCGGACCCGGCCGGTGTCCGTCTCCACGCAGCCGTCGCCCACCCGCGGCGCGGGATCGCGGGTCGTGGACGTGCAGGGACGGAAGCGACCGCCGACGTACAGCTCGCCGCGGGTGACCGTGACCGATGACGCCCCGGACAGGACGGTGACCTCGGCGAGGGGGATCTCGTAGACGCCGGTGTCGCCGGTGTCCTGCGTCGGTGACGGCAGCCACGGGCCGCCGGTCTTCACCGCGGCCCGCACAGTCCAGTCGGAGCGGTCCAGGCGCAGCACGACCAGGTCCCGGCGGGTGGCGCCGGAGCTGTTGGCGTCGACCGGCAGCGTCACCGTCGACGTGCCGGACATCCAGCCGTGCCCGCGCAGCGACCCGGTGACGCCCGCACGGACGTTGACCGACAGGCCCGTGCCCGCGGACACCACGGCCGTGTCGGACGGGTCACCGTAGATCCCGTCGTCGGAGAACCGCGCGGCCAGCAGCTCGTATTCGACGTCGGTCACGTTGCGGCTGTTGTGTCCCGGGCTGGGCCAGGATTCCTGTGCCACGGCGGGTCACCCCCTTGCTTCGAGTCGTCCCAGGCGGCGAGCCAGGTCGCGCACGGTGCGCACGGTCGCCGTCGTGGTGGTCTTGTCGCTGTCGCCGACGACCGTGGTCACCAGCTCGCCCTCGTCGGGCGTTGCCTCCAGGCGGATCGTCTGCACCAGGTCCGTGACCTCCAGGCCGGTGGGCAGCACGACGGTGACGCGGTCGCCCAGCCCGTAGTCCCGGCCGGCCTTCAGGTCCTCGGTGTCCACCGTCACCGTGGCGAGGGACGCCTGCGGATTGTCGGTGCCCAGGGCGAGCGTCCCGGCCTGCGTCAGCTCCCCCGCCGAGTTGTCCTTGCCGGACTCCTCGATCAGCTTCTCCACGCGGTACCAGTCGGCGGCCGCGCCGGAGACGACCTCGACGTAGACCCGCTGGTTGGGCGGGTCGCCCTCGGGCGCCTCGTCGGCCGGGTCGTTGCCGCCCATCACCAGCTCGCTGGTGGCCAGCGGCGCGGCCATCGTGAAGGAGACGGAGCGCAAGTTGCCGAGGTCGGCGGAGAACCTCGCTGTGCTGGTCAGGTCGACCGGGGCGTAGACCCCGAACCGGATCTGGTCACCGACCTGCCGGGTGCGGAACCCGAGCCCGTCGGTGACGGCCGCCGTGCGGCAGGCGTCCAGCAGCGCCTCGAACCGCGTGGACAGCGTGATGCTGCTACCGATCCCGGCCACGTCGTCGAGGACGAGCTGCTCGATGCGGCGGCCCGCCAGGGCGCCGGGCCCGCAGTTCTCCGACACCAGCGTCCGGACCACCGTCTCGGCGTTCACCGCGCTGAACGTCCGGGACACGTCGCTGCTCGTGGTCTGCGAGGCGAACGTCTTCGCGGGCTCGGGGTAGGTGAGGTATCCGGCGATGCGGGACAGGTCGTCGGAGAAGGCGACGGTGACCGTGCCGACGCCGTCCTGCGCCCACGTGTAGTTCTGCGGTTCCTCCATCGGCCCCGCGCACCAGACCTCCCCGTCCCGCAGGACGACGAGCCGGTTGCCGGGCTGGAGCAGCTGCATGACCGCCGGGTAGGCGGGCAGCGTGACGCTGCCGCTGGCGGGCTGGTTGAAGTTGAGGTCGACCGACAGCGTCGTCCAGCCGGTGATCGGGTCGCCGAGGAAGTTCAAGTTGCGGTCGGTGACGAGGAGCTGGACGGCCACGGCCACCACCTCCTCACGCGGTCTCGTACCTGGGGTAGAAGGTGAGGTCGACGGCGCTGCCCGCCTCGGCGCCGTCGAGCTGGAAAGTCACCGGCGTCTCGCCCGGTGGCAGGCTCCAGAGCACGGCGCCGGGCCAGTCGAGTCCGGCGACGAGGTTCTCCCCCGTCCCGGACCGGACCCGGGGCGGGTCGGTGGACACGGTGACCGTCTCCCCGGCAAGGAGCGGCCCGTGCGGAGTGTCCGCCATCGTGAGCGTGAAGCTCTCGCCGGTGTCACCGCGGGTGAACGTGATCACGCTCGCGGGGCCGGTGATCCGCCACTCCGGCCATACGTCGACGTCGCCCGGGTTGGTGACCGTGGTGGCGCCCAGGACCTGGCTGGAGCTGACCGACGGGTACGGCACCAGATAGTCGACCTGGGTACCGGTCTCACGGTGCACGACCTGCGGGGCCAGGTCCAGCCAGTACGGGTCTTCGCACCACAGGGTGACGACGGCCGAGTCCCACGTGATGCCGGTCGCGGTCTGCCCGCGGCCGTCCCAGCCGGTGCTGTAGTAGACGGCGATCCGGCGGCCGGTGCCGTCCGGGCGGACCACCTCCAGCCAGCCCGGCCCCTCCCGAAGCGTCCGCGTGAACGCGCGAGCGAGCGCCCGCCAGTTCGCCGTGAACACGAGATGGTCGGCGCCCTTGACCAGCACCGGCCAGACGATCGAACGTGGCTGCGGCTGGACATGCCGCAGCCGGGCCCCGCCGCGCGGGTGCGGATCGGACGTCAGCACGTAGGGCGCGGCCCCCAGCCCGGACACGCCGTCGGCGAGCGTGTACCAGTCCGCTGCCAGGTCGGTCATCGGCCAGCGGGTCCCCGCCGGGTCGACGTAGGTGACCGTCGCGTAGCCGATCTCCGGGATCTCCACCGGCGGAGTGGTCGGCTCCTCCGGGGTGACGACCGGTGCTGTGATCAGGGGCATCTATCCGGGCCTCCCCACGCGCTGCCGCGCCTCTTCCTGCCGCTGGATCAGCCGCAGGTCCTCCGCGCTGATCACTGACTGGCGGGGGTCGACGTGCACCACACCGTCGAG
>NZ_JAPSIW010000811.1 GCF_031178505.1 Streptomyces sp.
AGGCCCTCCACACCGCGAACCGCGAGCTGATCGGACCGGACCCGAACCGGATCACCGTCGGCACGATGCTGCGGATCGCGCCGCTCTGAGGACTCCGCGGCGCCCCGTCCGGACAGTACGTACGGAGGGGCGCCGCGGAAGGGCCGGGGAAGCCCCCGGCCCCCGCCGCTCCCCGTCCGTGGGCCCTCGGGCGGGGAGCGGGCGGTTCGGGGCCGGGACAAGGCCCCCAGGGGGTGTCGGGGCCTGACGCACCGCGCGAAGAGGTCCCCGCCCCGGCTCCCGCCCGCCGGAAGGGCCACCGCCGCCGGAGCCCCTCGCCCGTGACGGCCTCCGGGCGAACGGCCGTGCCGCGCGGGCAGTACAGTTCGGCCGGACCGACCAACTGACCCGGGGGAACCGGCAGCGCGATGCGTATCTCCTTTCTGCTCCACAACGGCTACCACTACGGCGGCACCATCCGGACCACGTTCACACTCGCCGAGGAGCTCGCGGAGCGCCACGAGGTGGAGATCGTCTCCGTCTTCCGCCACCGGGACCAGCCGCTCCTCGGCCTGCCCGCCGGGGTGACCTTGCGTCACCTCGTGGACCTGCGCAAGGACAGCCCCGGCTACGACGGGGACCACCCGGACTTCCACCGGCCCGCCCGGGTCTTCCCGCGCGGCGACGGCCGCTGGAAGCAGTACAGCGCGCTCACCGACGCCCGCATCGGGGAGCACCTGCGGGGCGTCGAGGCGGACGTCCTCGTCGCCACCCGCCCGGGGCTCAACGTCCACCTCGCCCGGCAGGCGCGCCGCGGCCCGGTCCTCGTCGGCCAGGAGCACCTGATCCTCACCGGCCACAGCTACCGGCTGCGCCGCGACATCGCCCACGAGTACGCGCTGCTCGACGCCGTCACCACCGTCACCGAGGCCGACGCCCGCGCCTACCGGAAGCTGGGACTGCGGGACGTACGCATCGAGGCCGTGCCCAACAGCGTGCCCGCCCCCTCGGTGCCGCCCGCCGACCCCGCCGCGCGCACCGTGGTCGCGGCGGGCCGGCTGACCCGGGTCAAGCGGTACGACGTCCTGATCGACGCCTTCGCCGAGGCGGCGGCGGACCTGCCCGGCTGGACGCTGCGGATCTACGGCTCCGGCGACGCGGTGCAGGACCTCAAGGGGCCGCTCACCCGGCAGATCGCCGCCCGGGGCCTCGGCGAGCGGGTCCTCCTCATGGGCTCGGTCACGCCGATGGAGCCGGAGTGGGCCAAGGGCTCGATCGCGGCGGTGACCTCGCAGCGCGAGTCCTTCGGCATGACGATCGTGGAGGCGATGCGCTGCGGGCTGCCGGTCGTCTCCACCGACTGCCCGAACGGACCCCGCGAGATCATCGAGGACGGGGTCGACGGGCGGCTGGTGCCGGTGGACGACGTGGCGGCCGTCGCCCGGGCGCTGCGGGCGTACATGGCCGACGACGAACTGCGCGCCAAGGCGGGCAGGGCCGCGCTGGCCGCCTCCGAGCGCTTCGACCCCGCCCCTATCGCCGCCCGCCACGAGGCCCTGTGGGCCGAACTCGTCCACCGCGGTGCGAGCCGCCGGACCCACGGCCGGGGCCGCGCCGCGGCCCACCGCGCCCTCGGCGGCGCCCTCGACGGCGTCTACACCCTCAAGGCGCGCGCCGGCCGCCTCGTCCGCCGCTTCCGCTGACACGGCGGACGCGCCGGACTCCGCCGGCCGGGGATCCGACGCGGGTCGCGATCTCCCCCGGATCACCGTCACGGAGTTCCGGTACCGCCTCTCGACCGCCGGGCGGAAGCGTCCGGCGGATCGGCCCGATGGTCCCGGCGTAAGCATTCTGTGGGGGAACCGTGAGAACCGCCGGTCATGGAGCCGGCGCCCGGCCGGGGCCAATTCGACGCACCGTCACGGGAGTGGGAATTCCGGGGAAGTTCCCGGCGGGCGGACGCGGCGCGGCCGAGTTCGGGGCGGTTGGTGCGAAGTACCGGAGAGCCCCGGCAATTACTGGAGAATCGGCTGGAACTTGTCCCTCCGGGTGACCGGGATGCGAGTCAAACATATGGCGGACCTTTGTGACCCAAGTGTGACCACCACCGAGGGACTAACGTGGGGTCCATGGCTCCCACATCGCGCACTCCCGAACCGCCCCGCGACAGCCCCGAGTCCTATGTGGGGCTCGACGCGGACGGCGCCGAGCGGCTCGCCAGGACCCGGGGCTGGACCGCCGTCAGGGCCCTGCCGCCGGGCACGATCGTCACCATGGAGTACCAGTTCGGACGCATCAACTTCGAGGTCGAGGACGGGACGGTCACCCGC
The DNA here is from genome assembly GCF_031178505.1 of Streptomyces sp. Lineage (GTDB taxonomy): Bacteria > Actinomycetota > Actinomycetes > Streptomycetales > Streptomycetaceae > Streptomyces > Streptomyces gulbargensis. The sequence goes on from NZ_JAPSIW010000811.1 coordinate 2,310, forward strand.
TGCTGGGTCGGCTGACGAGCGCCGGAACCGACGCCCCCGCCCGTACGACGAAGGGCCCCGGCCGATCCGGCCGGGGCCCTTCGTCGCGTACGGACACGGCTCAGCCGCCCGCCCCACGGGTCGCGGGAGCGCGCGTCGCCGGGGTCCGCCGGGCCACTCCCACGGTCTCCCTGACCGGTTCGTCGGCCGCCGCCGGACGCGGCGGGTGGTAGCCGGGGCGCGGACCGCCGGAGGCCACGGGCAGCGAGGGCACCAGGCGGCGCCGGTCCCGCAGGCGCTCCCCGAGCCGGTCGCGCAGGGCCAGGATCCGGGCCTCCGCCAGGGCGATGACCGGCTCGCACCAGGGCAGCGCGAGCAGGATCAGCAGGCCGGCGGCCCAGCCGAGCAGCACGTCGCTCAGCCAGTGCGTCCCCAGGTAGACGGTGGTGAGGCCGACGCCGAGCGCGACCACCGCCGAGAGCGCCGACAGGTACCGCCGGGCCCGCGGGGTGGTCGCCAGGTAGGCCAGGATGCCCCAGGTCACCACCGCGTTCGCGGTGTGACCGGACGGGAATATGTCACCGCCCGCGAACAGCTCGGCGGAGCCGATCTGGGTCGCGTAGTGGGGGCCGAGACGGCCGAGGCCGAGCTTGACCGAGCCGACCGAGACGTTGAGGAGCAGGAGCGCGGCGCCGAGGCAGAGCAAGGGCCGCAGCGTGTGCTGGCGCCAGGAGCGCCA
>NZ_JAPSIW010000812.1 GCF_031178505.1 Streptomyces sp.
GAGTCTTCGGGTCCACCCGACGAGGTTAACCCGCCGCGTTCCCCGGCCCGCTCCCGGCCCGGCTCCCCGCCCCGTCCTCCCCTCCGCGCCCGAGGGGCCAGCCGCCGACCGTCTCGTACCGGGGCCGCTCCCCCGGCACCCCGCTCACCGGCAGGTCCGACCGGACGAGCGCCAGCTCCGCCACCTGCCAGCGGCGGCCTTCAAAACGGGCCAGCTCGTCCAGGAAGGGCCTCAGGTCCACGTCCCCGGCGCGCTGCCGGGCCACCGTCAGGTGCGCCTGGTACCGGCGGTGCTCGTCCATCGCCACCCCGGCCCGCCGGGCGGCCGCGTCGGACCGCTCGGCCAGCAGCCGCAGCTCGTCCAGGCCCCCGGCCGCGCCGGTCCACAGCGCGCGCCGCCCGAAGTGGCCACCGCCGTGGAGGCGCAGCGGGAAGGCCGGGGTCCGGTGCGCCGCGCGGGCGAGGCGGTCGCACAGGTCCGGGAGGAGGCCGTCGTCGACCTCACCCATGAAGGCGAGGGTGAGGTGCCAGCCCGGCCGCGAGGTCCAGCGCAGCCCGTCGGCACCGGGGAGCCGGCGCAGCCGGTCGACGGTCTCCGCGAGTTCGGCCAGCTGCGGGGCGGGCGGGAGCACGGCGGCGAAAAGCCTCATGGGCCGAGTGTGGCACCGCCGGCCCGGTGCGGGGCGGACGGCGGGTCACGGGAACGGGAGCCGTACGGGGAGGGGCGGGTCCGGGTGACGGCCGCGCACCCGGGTCCGTACTCCTCCGCCGTACATCCCGTCCCGGTCAGGCCGCCGTCGCCAGGCGCTCACGGCGTACGGGCACGAAGCGGACGCTGGGGTGGCCGTGGTGCCAGCCGACCGCGACCCTGAGGCCGCCGACCCGGGCGAGGACCAGGCCGATGACGACCGCCGCCGCGAGGGAGACCAGACCGCCGGTGGCGAAGCCCGCGCGGGCGCCGTACGTGTCGGTGACCCAGCCCAGCAGCGGCGCGCCGATGGGGGTGCCGCCCGCGAAGACCATCATGTAGAGGCTCATCACCCGGCCGCGCATGGCCGGGTCGGTGGCCATCTGGACGGCGGAGTTCGCGGTGATGTTGACGGTCAGGCCGATCATGCCGATCGGCACGAGCAGCAGCGCGAACAGCCAGAAGGCGGGCGCCAGCGCCGCCGCGACCTCCAGGACGCCGAAGACGCCCGCCGCGACCACCAGCATCCTCAGCCGGGTCGAGCCCCGCCGGGCCGCCGCGAGGGCGCCCACGAGGGAACCGGCCGCCATGAGGGTGTTGAGGAAGCCGTACGTACCGGCGCCGACGTGGAAGACGTCGTCCGCGAAGGCGGTGAGCCAGATCGGGAAGTTGAACCCGAAGGTGCCGATGAAGCCCACGAGGACGATCGGCCAGATCAGGTCCGGCCGCCCGGCGACGTACCGCAGGCCCTCCCTCAGCTGGCCCTTGCCGCGCGGGGCGCGCTCCACCTTGTGGAGTTCGCTCGTCCGCATCATCAGGAGGCCGGCGAGCGGGGCGAGGAAGGACAGGCCGTTGAGCAGGAACGCCCAGCCGCTGCCGACGCCCGCGATGAGCACACCGGCGACGGCGGGGCCGATGAGCCGGGCCGACTGGAAGTTCGCCGAGTTCAGCGAGACCGCGTTGCGGAGCCGGTCGGGGCCGACCATCTCGGACACGAAGGACTGCCGGGCCGGGTTGTCGACGACGGTCACCATGCCCAGGAGGAAGGCGATCAGATAGACGTGCCAGACCTGGACGTGACCGGAGAGGGTCAGGGCGGCGAGCGCGAGTCCGCACAGGCCGAGGGCGGCCTGGCTGGCCAGCAGCAGGCGGCGCTTCGGGTAGCGGTCGGCGACGACCCCGCCGTACAGGCCGAAGAGGAGCATCGGCAGGAACTGCAGGGCCGTGGTGACGCCGACGGCGGCGGCCGAGCCGGTGAGGCTCAGGACCAGCCAGTCCTGGGTGATCCGGGCCATCCACGTACCGGTGTTGGAGACGATCGCTCCGGTGAAGAACAGCCGGTAGTTCCGGATCTCGAGCGAGGAGAAGGTTCCCTTGCCCGGGCGGGGGGTGTTGGTATCGGGTTTGTGGACGGGTGCGGAGTCTGCTCCGGGTCCCGTACTCAAAGTGCGTCGCCTCCTCGGGCTCTCGGTCTACAGGTGCGCGAGCTTCTCCAGGACCGGGGCGGCGGCACGCAGCCGGGCCCACTCGTCCTCGTCCAGACCCTCGGCGAGGGCGGCCAGCCAGGCGTTCCGCTTGCGGCGGGACTCGTCGAGCATGGCCTCGGCCCGCTCGGTCGGGCTGACCACCTTCTGCCGGCGGTCGTCGGGATGCGGCTCCAGCCGGACCAGTCCCTTGGCTTCGAGCAGCGCCACGATGCGGGTCATCGAGGGCGGCTGTACGTGCTCCTTGCGGGCCAGCTCACCGGGGGTGGCCGAACCGCAGAGCGACAGGGTGCCGAGCACCGACATCTCGGTCGGGCTGAGCGACTCGTCGACGCGCTGGTGCTTGAGGCGTCGGCTCAGGCGCATGACGGAGGAGCGGAGCGCGTTCACGGCCGCGGCGTCGTCCGGCGAACCGTGGGACAGATCTGGCATAGTCGTTAGCCTAACTCATTACTCTCGCTAAATACCACCGGTCACACCCCGACGTAGCGCGCATCACACGCGCACACCCGTGACGCGTGGGGCGGGCGTGAAACCGCGCGGGCGGGACTCACGCTTCCGGCGCCATGTATCACCCGAACGAGTGAGTCGGATCTGGAAAGTGACGCGGAGAGGCCCGGCCTGCCCCGACCCTGAACGGCATGGGATCGACAGTGCTCAGCCTGCGCATCGACGGTGAGCTGCTCGACCGGCTCCGGAGTCACGCCGCCAAAAGAGGAACGAGCGTCCAGGACTATGTCGTCCGGACGCTCGTTCGCGAGGATTTCGACGAGCGGTTCAAGACCGCCGTCGACGAGACGGAGAAGTTCTACGGGGCCGGGGCGGCGCCCGAGGGCGCGTCCCCGGGCCACCG
>NZ_JAPSIW010000813.1 GCF_031178505.1 Streptomyces sp.
GGCCAGCGGGGGCCTGTTCGGCGCGCTCCTGTTCTGCCTGCGCCACCTGCTGGACCGCCGCCGCACCGGGTGACGGCGGTCCCCGGCCGGCCCGGGCGGGCCGTGGCCGACAGCGTCCACCGCGTGCTTCCGGTGGGCCGGACGCGAGCCCCTCGCAGGGGACGCACCGGGTCCGCGCCCGGTGCGGTGAGGTCGCGTGCCGGGCGCCGCGCCGGGAGGCGGCCCTGGCCGCGGGGCTGCCGCCCATGGCGTGAGCCGGTGCCGCGGGTGGTGGGTGGCGGGTCATGACGACGGCCGGCACCGGTACGGAGATCCGGGCCCGGATTCGGACCGGAGGACGGTTCCGGCACGGGATGCGCCCGCCAGAGCCGCCCTCTCGGTGGCGGTCGCGCCCGGCGGGGTTCCGGACCGCGGCCAGCCCGCTCTCACGGGTTGGGGCCGGCGAGCGCGAACAGGTCGTTGCCGGTACGCGCGATGCTGTCGATCATCATCCTTCCCTGGGCGAGCGAGCGGCGGACGAGCTCCCGGCCGCGGGGACGGACGAGGAACTCCCACTGCTCGGCCGCGGCGAGATAGCGCCGGGCACGGTCGGTCTGCAGACCCACGAGTCCGCGCAGCGGCTCGCTCATGCGCCGGGCGGCCACGGCCTCTTCGACGTCCTCGCGGACCAGGCCGCACTGCCGTAGCTCCTCCAGGGGCAGGTAGAGCTTGTCCAGCCGCAGGTCCTCTTCCACGTCCAGCACGAAGTCCAGCGTCTGCATGCCGTAGCTCCAGGCGATCGCAGCGTCCCTGGCCCGGTCGTCGACCGGTTCGAGGAGCGCGCCGAGCCAGATCGCGGGTTGCCCGCTCACGCCGTGCATATGGCGTTCGAGGCTGGCCACGGTGTCGTAGTCGCGGACGGCCATGTCGGCCCGCAGCGCCCGGCTCGCCTCCCAGATGCTGTCCTCGGGGATGCGCCACTCCCTGACGAAGTGGGCGAACGCCCGGCAGACGAGGGCCTGGGAGCGCCTGCTGCGTGTCGCCCGCCGGTCCCGGAAGGGATGCCCGTCCAGGCTGCGCCGGAGCTCCTGTTCGAAGGAGTCGAGCCGCCGCAGTCTCTCCCCCGGTCCGACACCGGGGTCGTCCGTCAGGTCGTCAGCGCATCGGCAGAAAGCGATCATGGCGTCCCAGTGGGGGCGCTTGGCCGGAGGGAGCGAGGACCTCCAGGGCGGCGGCGGGTGGCCGCTGCGGCGCAGCAGCCACGCGCAGTGCGTGTAGGCCTGCCGCAGCAGCGGATCGCGGATCCGCGCGGCGTCCAGCTCCCGGCCGCTCAGCGGCACGTCCGGCCGGCCGCGCCACCGGTCCCGGTCATGGCGGACGCCCGGTGCTGCGGCGTGCGGGACGGGACCCGCCGGGGGGAGGGCCGGGGAGTCCGGCGGGGCCGGTGCCTCGGCGGCCGGACGCCGTGTGGTCCGCCCGGTCCGCGGCGATGCGGGGAAGCCTCCGCCGGGGGGTGGAGTCCAGGGTCCGCGGGTGGTGTTCAACGGCTCTCCAGGTCTGCGGTGGATGGGGCACCCCGGCACACGCCGGGACTGCCGATGCGCTGCCGCCGGGCACCCCGAGGCGCTGCCGCAGCGCGACAGCGATGAGTGCCACGCCGCGGCGGTCCGGCTCACGGGAGGACGGCGATGCGCGGCTGCGGAGGGGTGAGCGGCACGTGCGCCGAGGCGCGCCGCCCTGTGCGGGTTCCGGGCACCGGCCGTCAGTGGCCGGCCGACTGCCCGTCGGCGGTCCGCCTGCTCCGGGACCGGTACGCGCCGCCGGGGGCCGGGTCGCCGCCCCCGTCCCGCCGCCGACCGGTCCGCGCGGCCAACCGCGCCCTGCGGCCGACGGCGTACAGGGCGGCCAGGTAGGTCAGGTCGAGGACCAGGATCGCCACGAACATGTAGGGCAGCAGCGGCCCCGGGGTGACGGTGCCGTCGGACAGCCAGAGGTATGCCGCGACCGAGGCGAAGGCGGTGCCCAGGAGCTTTCCGACGGCGATGGCCATCGACTGCCCGGCGGTGGTGCCCCGCCCTGCCAGCATGTTCAGGAAGAGACAGGACATCACGAGGTTCTGCACGAACCCGGCGTAGGTGCCGCCGCTCTCGACGCCGCCGAACTGCCGGATCAGCGCGGTCATGCCGAGCCAGCACATCACCCCGGTGGCCGCCAGGCCCAGCAGGAATCCCCATCGCGGCAGCCAGGGGAACTCGCGCGCGCCGAAGCGCACCGCCGTGCCCAGGATGACGCAGTCCAGGAGGAACCACACGACGTTGGAGAGCCACGCCGCACCCGTGTGCGGGTACATGACGTAGATGCCCTCCCAGGCGAGGTTGCCGCACAGGGCCACCAGCGGCATCCCGTAGGTGCGGTCCCGCAGCCCGGCCCGGATGATCAGCACGTAGGTGACCGTCCACCAGGCGGCGGAGACACCCATCAGCGTCATCACCATGCGGTGCTCCCGGCCAGGCCGGCGGGCCTTCCTCGCGGGGCCGGCCCCCTCGCGGGCGCCCCTGCGAAGGCGCCGTCGGAGCGTCTCATCCCTCACCTCCGGAACTGTCGGCTCCCGTGACGGGTCTGACGACCATGAACGCCTGGTTCGGGGCCGCGGCCAGGCCGCGGCCCCGCGTGTACAGCTGCCGCACCAGGGGCGCCGACCTGTGGTAGCAGGAGACCGAGGAGGGAACGTCGAGGATGGCGGGGGTGTCGACGAAGAAGGGGAGTTCGGCCCTGAGGTAGCTCAGTCCGGCGTTCATCTTGCGGGCGTCGATGTCCTCGCCGGAGCCGCCCTGGTAGGAGGCCAGGTACCGGCGCACCATGTCCTCGCAGACGCCGGCGAACTCCCGGTCGGTCTCCAGGGCGTGATCGGTCCAGGCGCGGACGGCCTGGTACTCCGGCTGTGCGGTGAACTCGGACAGGGCGCGGACCCGGCAGCGCGTCGTGGAGCCGTCCGCCGACTCCACGGCCTGGCGGATTCTGCGCCGCACGTCCGT
>NZ_JAPSIW010000814.1 GCF_031178505.1 Streptomyces sp.
TGGGTGGGACGCGGGAGGCGGAGGACGGCTCCGGGGGTGGTCCGTGCGGACCGGCCCGGGGGCCGGTCCTGGCCGGCGTCAGTCGCGTGCGGTACGCCGCGCCTCCGCGGCGGCGGTCTCCTCCGCGTCCTCGGTGTCGGGTTCCAGGAACTGGTTGACGACCTTGACGAAGACGCCGAGGCGCTCGTCGGGCACGCCCAGCCAGCGGGCGAAGTCCTCCATGGTCGGCTGCCAGTCGTTCGGCGGCAGGAGATCCGCGGCGAGCGGCAGCTCCTCGGGCGTCACGCGCCCGGACCGGATCAGCATGTCCCGCACGGAGACGCCGAGCAGCGGCGCGATGCGCCGCATGGTCTCCAGGTCGGGCATGCTCTGGCGCTGCAGCAGACGCGTCACGGCGGCGCGGTGCACCCCCGCCTCGTCCGCGATCCGGGACTTGCCGCCGCCGCGCGGGCTGTCGATGTCGTAACCGCGCCGTCTCATCAGGCCTTCGACCCAGCCTGCGAATTCGTCGAGCCCTTGAGTGCTCATGTTTTACCGCTCCCTCACTCCCCACCCTCCGGGCCCCTTACTTTAGCGTGCTTGCGCGCACGGAATTACGTGCTTTCGTGCACGCAATCGTGGCAATTCGATGTAGACCCCTCCATGAACCTAGTTGCGAGCTCGCACGCAACATGTCACGCTGGCTCGCCGCCGCACTCGTCGGCCCCCGAGACCAAGGGCCGCCCCGGCCCGCTGGACGCTCCGGTGGGCCTCGGACCGTGGAGAACCGTCTTGTTCCAGCCCGACCCAACCCCCTGGCAGGCCTCCGCCGCGTGCGCCGGCCTCTCCCCGTCCGTCGTCTTCGCCCGCCGCGCCAAGGAGGCGGCCCCCGCCCTGCGCGCCTGCGCCGACTGCCCGGTCCGCCGTGAGTGCGAGGCCGCGGTCGCCCCGGCCGAGAGCTATTTCGACGGCGTCTGCGCCGGCCGCCTCTGGCGCAACGGGCGCCCGGCGGACGCGCACCGCGTGGCGAAGGCGGTCGCGCTCGCCCTCCCGGGGGGAGGCCGCCGTGGCTGACCGCTTCGACCCCGCCGCCCCGGCCGCCGACACCCGTTCCGGCGCGGCCTCCGGTGCCGCTTCGGGCGCGGCGCACGGGTCCGCCGCCGAGGGTGTCCTGCGGGACATCACGCTCTGGACCGCCTCGCTCGTACGGCAGTTCCCCGAGCTCACCGAGGAGCTCACGCCCGGCCGCCCGGGCCCCGGCGGCGCCCCGCAGCACGCGCCGCGCCCCGGACGCGACGAGCTGATCCGCGAGGAGCGGCGCGAGGCGCTGCTCCTGGAACAGCGGCACGGGCTCGTCGTCCCGGGTCACGGCGCCGCTCCCGTCCGCCTGCACGTCTCGGACGCCATCCGCGACATCACCGACGGCGTGGTGGAGCTGGAGGAGGCGGTCTGCGCCCGCCTCACCCTCCCCCGCCCGCGCCGGGCCGGGGTGATCGACCGGCTGCGCCGGATCGTGGGGCTGCTCGACGACATCGCCGCCCACCCGGTGCTGGCCCGGCACGTCCGGGACGAGATCCGGCGGATGGCCCGCCGGTGCGCCCGCACGCTCGGTGACTCGGAGACGATCGTCCGGGTCCGGGGCCGCTGCCCCTGGTGCGACTCGGTCTCGCTGCGGGCCTTCCCGGACCGGCGGGCGGTGCTGTGCGTCAACCCGGCGTGCGTGTGCACGGACGCGGCCTGCGGCTGCCAGGACGACCCGGCGTACCGGCACCTGTGGGCGGAGGACCAGTGGCAGGAGCTCGCCGAGGCCTCGGGCGCCCGCCCCGGGGAGATCGCGGCGGCGATGGACGACACGAAGGAGACCTCATGCTGAGCTCGCCCCACCTGCCCGCCCTCCCCGCGCTGATCCCGGGCCCGCTCGCCGCCGAGGAGGCGGGGGTCGCCCCCGCGACGATCCGCAAGTGGGTGCAGCTGGGCCATCTGCGGGCCGCGGGCAAGGCGGGCCGGGCGCAGCTGTTCCGTCTGGAGGACGTGTTCGCGGCGGAGCGGGCGGCCCGCCGCCGGAGCCGTACCGCCTGACCCCTCTCGCCGACGAAGCGCCCCGCACCTCTCCTCCGGGAGGTGCGGGGCGCTTCGTCATGTCCCCAGGAAGGCGTGGAGCGAGCGGGCCAGGGTCTCGGCGAAGCGGGCGCGGACCGGCTCGGTGACGCGGTCGAGGGAGAGGTAGGGGTTGAGGTCCTCCAGCTCGACCAGGAGCAGCTCGCCCTCACGGGTCCGGCAGGCGTCGACCCGCTGGACGCCGTGGCGGAGGGTGTTCCAGTCGATGAAGCGGCGGGCGAAGGCGAGGTCGGCCGCGGTGGGCTCGTACGGCTCCAGGACCCAGCGCTGCTCGGGGTCCGGGGCGTACAGCGCGTACTGGAAGTGGTCGTCGACGAAGTAGAAGGACACCTCGTGGCGGAAGTCGACGCGCGGCTGGACGAGGAGGTCGCCGGCGGCGGCGAGGGCGGGGAGTTCCTCGTACGGGACGAAGCGCAGCCCCAGGGAGTCGGCGCCGGCCTTCGGTTTGACCACGTACTGCCCGGCGGCGGGGAGCAGGTGCAGGTCCTCGGGGCGGTCGACGGTGGGGATGACGGGGTGGCCGGCGGCGGTGAGGTCCAGGAGGTACTGCTTGCCCGCCATGTCGCCGCGGCCGTGGAGCGGGTTGTAGACGCGGGTGCCGAGGGCGGCGGCGCGCGAGCGGAAGGCCTCGTACTCCCGCTGGTGGTGGAGGACGGGGCCGCTGTTGCGGACGACGACCGCGTCGAAGGAGTCCATGAGGGCGGCGGCGTCGAGCGGGTGACAGAGGGCCAGGTCGAAGCCGGCGCGGCGCAGGCGGGCGGTGAGGTCGACGTCCTCGTCGCCGTAGCGGCGGCCGCGGGCGGGGTAGGCGAGGTCGGTGACGTAGAGGAGACGGGGACGGTGGGAGCCGGCGGGAGCGGGCCGTGCGGCGGGGGCCGGAGCGGGGCCGGAAGGGGGCGGATCGGCGGTCATGGGG
>NZ_JAPSIW010000815.1 GCF_031178505.1 Streptomyces sp.
GCCAGGCGGATTCGCCCCTTCCGCGCACAACTGTGGCGCAACCCACGTTTCTTGAAGGGAACCGTGTCGCCCTGATAGCGGTTGTACCCATGTCCCACACCGCTCACATACCCAGCCACCGGAAGCCCCGCCGCAGCGCCTCCAAGCTGGCGCTCCGCGCCGGAGTTGCCGGTGGCGTCCTCAGCACCATCGCGGTGGCCGGTGCTGCCGGACCGGCGAATGCCGAGCCGGTGACCGAGACCATCGAGATGCCCACGCTGGGCTCCCTCGGCACCGACCTGGCGAGCGCCGTCTCCGCCTCGGCCGAGGCCTCCCAGCAGGAGGCCCTCGACCAGCACCTGCTGGCCCAGGAGAACGCGGCCCTGCAGAAGGCCGCCCAGGAGGCCAAGAAGGCCAAGGCGGAGGCCGACCGCAAGGCCGCCGCCGAGCGCGCCGAGAAGGCCCGCGCCGAGGCCGAGGCGAAGGCCGAGCGCGAGCGCGCCGAGGCCGCCGAGCGTGCCGCCCGCGCCCAGGCCCGCGCCCAGCTCGCCACCACCTCCGCGAGCACCTCGGACGACAGCGGCTCCTCGTCGTACGACTCCTCCGGTTCCTCGGAGTCCTCCCGGTCCGCCGGCTCCGACAGCGGCTCCTCCGCCTCGGAGGAGGAGACCACGCAGGCCCCCGTCTCCGGCTCCGCCGCCGCGATCGTCTCCTTCGCGCGCGCCCAGGTCGGCGACGCCTACGTCTCCGGCGGCACCGGCCCCAACTCCTGGGACTGCTCGGGCCTCGTCCAGGCCGCCTACCGCCAGGCCAACATCGACCTGCCCCGCATCTCGTACCAGCAGTCGAGCATGGGCACCTCGGTCTCCCTGAGCGACCTGCAGCCGGGCGACATCCTCTACTGGGGCAGCCGCAGCGGCTCGTACCACGTCGCCATCTACGTCGGCGGCGGCATGTACGTCGGCGCGCAGAACTCCTCCACCGGCGTGGTCGAGCGCTCGCTCGACTGGGACCCGCCGTCGGGCGCCGTGCGGATCCTCTGATCCCGCCACCCGTGCCGAAGGGCCGTCACTCCTCGGGGGAGCGACGGCCCTTCGCGTACGTCCCCGTACGCCTCACGCCGTGCGGAACGCCTCGATGATCCGGGCGTAACTGTCGCCGCCGTGCCCGGCCGCCACCGCCTCCCGCATCAGCTCCAGGTGCAGCCGCGGCAGCCGGTCGTCCACCCCCCGCGCCGCACCGGCGTGCAGCAGGTGGCCGATCGCCGCGACCTGGACGTCGATCGTGGCGTCGTCCCCCGGATACGCGCCGGCCTCGATCTGCCCGGCGTAGCCCGACATGAACCGGGCGACCGTGCCCATCCAGCGGACGGCGACCTCGGTGAACTCCTTCGCCGGAACGCCGTCGGCACCGGTGAGGGCCGTCGCGTGCAGCCAGCCGCCGAAGACCGACCACATCAGGCCGAGCAGTCCCGCGTCGTACAGCGAGGCGAGGCCCGCGTCCGGGCCGAGGTCGACCGGGTCGCCGAGGACCGCGAGGGTCTCGCGGTGGGCGGCGAGCAGCTCCGGCGAGCCCGCGTACAGGATCATGTTGGCGCTGTCGCCGACGCCGGGCGGCGTGGTCATCACGGCGCCGTCGAGGTACCCGATGCCGTGGGCCGCCGCCCAGGCGGCCTCCTCCCGGGCCTGCTCGGGCGAGCCCGAGGTGAGGTTCACCAGGACCCGGCCGCGCAGCGCGTCCGAGACGGGGGCGAGGAGGTCCCGGACGGCCGCGTGGTCGAGGACGCAGACCACGACGAGCTCGCTCGCCGCGACCGCCTCGGCGACGCTCGCGGCGCTCCGGGCGCCCCGGGCGACCAGCGGACCGGCCTTCTCCGGGGTGCGGTTGTGGACGGTGGTGGGGTGGCCCGCGGTGAGGAAGGCGTCGGCGAGGGCGCTGCCCATCCGGCCGAGCCCGATGACGGTGACGTGCTGTTTCGTGCTGTCGCTCATGCGTCCCACGCTCCCAGCGGCGAGAGGCCGCCGACAGCGGAGGAACCGCCCGCGTGCGCACGGTTCCTGCCATAGGCTCGTCGGCATGAGCGCAGGAGTGGTGGCCGTCGCCCTCGTCCCCGGCGGGACACCCGGGGTCTCCCCCTGGGACCTCTACGAACTGTCCGTCGCCACCATGGTCTTCGGCATCCCGCACACCGACCTGGCCGACCCCTGGTACGCGCTGCGCGTCGTCGCCGGCCCCGGCCCGCACAGCACCCACGGGCTCGACGGACTCGCCGACGCGGACACGGTCATCGTGCCGTCGGTGCCGGACGGCGTCGTCGAGGGCCGCGAGAGCCTGCCCGGCGACCTCGTCGAGGCGCTGCGGGCTGCGGCGGACGGCGGGGCGCGGATGGTGTCCATGTGCAGCGGGGCCTTCGCGCTCGCCGCCGCCGGCCTGCTCGACGGCCGCCGGGCCACCCTCCACCGGGAGTACGCGCCCGAACTCGCCGCGCGCCACCCCCGCGTCGACGTCGACGCCTCGGTCCTCTACACCGACGAGGACACCGTGCTCACCGGCGCGGGCGCCGCCGCCGGCCTGGACCTGTGCCTGCATCTCGTCCGCAAGGACCTGGGCGCCACCGTCGCGGGCGCCCTCGCCCGGCGCCTGGTCGTCCCGGCCCCCCGGGCGGGCGACCGCCCCCAGTTCGTGGAGACGCCGCTGCCCCCGGGTGAACGGGACCTGCTCGGGCCCGCGCTGGAGTGGGCCCTGGAGCACCTGCACGAGCCGCTGACCGTCGGGGAACTGGCCCGCCGGGCCCGCATGAGCCCGCGCACCTTCCACCGCCGTCTCCGCGAGACCCACGGCACCACGCCGCTCCAGTGGCTGCTGCAGCAGCGGGTCGCCCGGGCCCAGACGCTCCTGGAGTCGACCGACCTGCCGGTGGAACGCGTCGGCGAGCACAGCGGTCTGGGCACGGCGGCGAACCTCCGCCGCCACTTCACGCGCGTCCTGGGCCTCTCCCCGACGGCCTACCGGCGTGCGGTCACGCCTTCGG
>NZ_JAPSIW010000816.1 GCF_031178505.1 Streptomyces sp.
ATCACGCGGTCACCCGTCCCTAGACGTCGATCTTCGAGAAGCGGCGGATGGCGGCGAAGCCGACCACGTAGAGGACGCAGGCGGCGATGACGGCGAGCTGTCCGACGGCGGAGTCGGTCATGCGGTCGAGGGCGCCGGGCTGCATGTTGTCGATGAGGAGGAGGGAGCCGATGCCGATGACGGGGACGGCGTAGGCGGTCATGCTCACCTGGGACAGCTGGGTGCGGACCTCGCGCCGGGTCTCCTTGCGTTCCTCCAGGGTCTTGGTGAGGTTGCGGAGGGAGGAGACGACGGTGCCGCCGGCCCGGTTGGCGAGGACGAGGGTGGTGACGAGGACGACGAGTTCGCGGGAGGGGAGCCGTTCGGCGAGCTCACCGAGGGCGTCGTCGAGGGAGGTCCCGACGGCGAGCTGCTGGGCGACCTTCTCCAGTTCGTCGCCGGCCGGGGCCTCCAGTTCGTCGGCGGCGAGGCTGAGCGCCATGCGCAGGGCGAGTCCGGCCTGCGTGGCGTTGGCGAGGATGCGGGAGAGCTCGGGGAGCTGGTTGATGAACTTCTCGATGCGTTTCTGGCGCTGCCAGTTGAGGTAGCCGAGCGCGACCCAGATGCCGAGGAATCCGCAGATCGGACCGAAGAACGGGGAGAGCGCGGCCTGGCCGGCGACCCAGAGGACGGCGACGGTGGCGGTGAGGGCGGCGGTGAACTCGCCGGGGGTGATGTCGAGCCCGGTGGCCGCGATCCGCAGTTCCAGTTTCCGGCCGGGCGCGGTGGACCGGAGCCGCCTGTCGAGCGTACGGAAGCGGCGTCTGCGGCGGCCGGCCCTCCCGGGGGCGGTGGTGTCGTCGAGCCGGGCGACCAGGGCCGCGTGGCGCCGGGCCCCGTCGGCGTACAGCTGGACTCCGACGACGCCGAGCACGCAGGCGAGCAGGACCGCCCCGAGGGTGAGCCAGAAGGGGTCCGTCCACAGGGACGACCACGAGGGGTCCTTGGTCATTCCGCCTCCCGGGTGGTGAGGTGGGCGTCGGTGGCGGCCACGCCGAAGGCCTGGGGGATCGGCTGCCCGGCGAGGTAGAGGCGTTCGGCGACGCGCCGGGGCAGCGGGTGGTACGCGTACTGCCCGTACACGCGGCCGTCGGCGGCGAGCGGCTGGGCGTGGAAACGGCAGACGGTGGCGAGGAGGAACCGTTCGCGGCCCTGGGAGGCGAGGACGGCGATCTCGGTGATCCTGCGGGCGCCGTCGGGGTGCCGGGTGAGCTGGACGAGGACGTCGACGGCGCTGTTGATCTGGTCGCGCAGCGCCTCGAAGGGCACCTTCACCTCCGACATGGAGGCGAGGGTCTGGAGCCGCATGAGGGCGTCCTCGGCGGAGTTGGCGTGGACGGTGGCGAGGGAGCCGTCGTGGCCGGTGGACATGGCCTGGAGCATGTCGAGGGTCTCGCCGCCGCGGACCTCTCCGACGATGATGCGGTCGGGGCGCATGCGCAGCGAGTTGCGGACGAGGTCGCGGATGGTGATCTGCCCGCGGCCCTCGATGTTCGGGGGCCGGGCCTCCAGGCGGATGACGTGGGACTGCTGGAGCTGGAGTTCGGCGGAGTCCTCGATGGTGATGATGCGTTCGCCGTCGGGGACGAGGCCGGAGAGGGCGTTGAGGAGGGTGGTCTTCCCGGTGCCGGTGGCGCCGGAGACGATCACGTTGAACCGGGCCTGGACGAGTCCGGAGAGCAGGAGCAGCATCTGCTCGTCCAGCGAGCCGAGGCCGATCATCTCGTGGAGCGTGTAGGAACGCGGGAAGCGGCGGATGGTGAGGGTCGCGCCGGTGAGGGAGAGCGGCGGGATGATCACGTTGACGCGTTCGCCGGAGGGGAGGCGGGCGTCGACCATCGGGTTGGACTCGTCCACGCGCCGGTTGACGGTGGAGACGATCCGCTCGATGGTCTGCATGAGCTGGTCGTGGGAGGCGAAGCGGAGCGGCAGGAGTTCGACGCGGCCGGCGCGTTCGATGAAGATCTGGTCGGGGCCGTTGACCATGATCTCGGTGATGGAGGCGTCTTCGAGGAGGGGTTCGAGGACGCCGAGGCCGAGGGCCTCGTCCACGACCCGGCGGATGAGCTGGGCGCGTTCGGCGGTGGAGAGGACCGGGCCCTCGCGGCTGATGATGTGGCCGAGGACGCGTTCGAGGCGGGCCCGGCGCTCGGCGGCGGCGAGCGCGGACATCTCGGTGAGGTCGATCTCCTCCAGGAGCTTGGCGCGGAAGGCGGCCACCAGGTGGCCGTCCTCGCGTCCGCCGCCGGTGCGTTTCTCCTCGGGGGCGTTGATCCGGGCGCGCAGGCTCATGGCCGCTCCTCGTCGGTGGCGGGCAGGGGCATGGTGGCGGTCTTCTCGGCGGTGCCGAAGTCGTCCCAGAACGGGACGACGGAGGGGATGCGCACGTGGACGGTGACGGTGACCTCGCCGGCGCCGGGGCCTCCCCCGACGGTGACGGAGGTGACCCGGTCGGCGGCGGCGTGGGCGGCGGCGACGGCGCCGGGGGCGTCCTCGGCGTCGCTGCTCTCGGCCCGCGCGGCGGCGCGGGCGGCGGTTCCCGCCTGCTGGGCGGCGTACGCGGCGACGCCGAGCTGAAGGCCCGCGAGCCCGACGAGAAGGAGCAGCGGGAGGAAGCCGAGGTACTCGAGGGCGGCCTGGCCGCGGTCGTCCCGCCGGCTGTGACGGCGGAGGGGGCCGGTACCTGGGCGGGGTCCTGGGCCTGGACCCGGGCCCGGACGCGGGGTCGTGCGGGCCCGTGGCGAGCCAAGCCTGCCGAGCGACCGCGCCCAGGGCGACCCACCGCATCCGAGCGACCGCGCCCCACGGGAGCCAGGAGCCCCCGACGTACGAACCCTCCGGGACCGCACCGAAGCGCCCGGGCCCCCGAGCGACCACGCCCAGAAGGACCCACGGCCCCCGAGCGACCGCGCCCAGAAGGACCCACCGCATCCGAGCGACCGCGCCCCACGGGAGCCGATACCCCC
>NZ_JAPSIW010000817.1 GCF_031178505.1 Streptomyces sp.
CCACGACGAACTCCCAGGTCGTCGCCGCCTTCGCGGTGGAGGCGAGGCTCGGCCCGCCCCGCTCCGTGAGCCCCCCGGACGCGTCCGCCTCCCGCCGCGCGGACCTGCGCGACCCGACGGCCTGCAGTACGGATCCCGTGCCGTAACAGATCGAGGCGGCGATGGCGGTCAGCAGTCCTACGAGCACCGGCAGGCTCCGTTCCAGGGGGAGGGGTACGGACTGCCAGACGGGGGATCGGGTCCCTAAGTTGCCTCGCGGGGTCATGCGGACCGATCAGCCGGCGCGGCCTTCGCCCGGAGGACGGGTGCGCGGGTGTTGGAGCCGGGCGGCCGCGCGGTCGGCGTCGGGGCGGGCGCCGAGGCGGTGGAAGGCGTCCCGCGCCGAGGTCAGTTCGCGCCGGGCCGCCGCCGGGTCGCCGGCCGTCCGGTACGCCGCCGCGAGCAGGGTGCGGGCCCGCGCGGCCTCGTAGGGGACGCCGACCGCCAGCCAGGCGTCGCGCGCCCGCCGCAGGACGGCGACCGCCTCCGCGGTGCTCCCGGAAGCGGTACGGGCCAGGCACACCGCGCCGTACGCGGTGCCGGCCAGGGCGCGGGGGAGGGGGGCGTCCCCGGCGAGGGCGTGCAGGGCCGCCGCCGCGCGGGCCGCGCCCCGTACGTCTCCGGCGGCGAGGCCCGCCTCGGTGCGGGCGGCGAGCAGGCGGGAGCGGCCCAGGAGGTCGCGCCGGGGATCGTCCTGGTGGGCCAGGGCGAGGTCGAGCCCGGCGACGGCCGCGTCGGGCCGCCCCTGGGCGAGGCGCAGCAGCGCCAGGCCGGGCTGCGGCAGGTGGTCCAGGTCGTGGACGCGGGCGTAGGAGCGTGCGGCCTCGGCGAGGCGGCCCTGCCGTCGCTGGACGTCACCGATCGTGCGGTACGCGGCGGCGGCGGCCTCCGGCTGGTCCGCGGGGATCTCGTGGCAGGCCTGCCGGGCCTCGGACTCGGCGCGCGTCCAGGCGCCGAGCAGGTCGAGCACCTCGGCCCGCCGGGCCCGGAACACCCCGCGGAAGGGGTTCTCGCAGGTCGGGGCGGCGAGCGAGGCGGAGTCCCGGGCGGGGCGGCCCGTCCAGGGCGCGGCGGCCCAGGCGGTCGCCGCGTCCGTCCACGCGACCGCGCGGGGCAGGTCGGCCGCCCGGAGGCAGTGGGTCAGGGCCAGGGAGAGGAGCAGCCCGGTGAACCGGCCGCTGAGCGTGCCCGAGGTGGCCGCGCGGACCGCCTCGTCCAGGAGGGCGAGGGCCTCGGGGCGGCGGCCCTGGGCGAGGAGGACCGAGGCCGCGGTCTGCCGGGCGAGGGCGATCAGGTCGGGGCTGCCGGAGCAGGCGGCGAGCGTGGTCATGAGGTGGCTCGCCGTCAGTGCCGTGACGGCGTCGCCGTGGGCGGCGGCCCGCTCCGCGTCGGTCCAGGCGAGGAAGCACTGCTCGGGGCAGGGCGGCAGGCCGTCCAGGTGGTGCCGGGCCCGGCGCAGCCAGCCGGCCGCCGCCGCGGGCCGGTCGAGACCGGCGTAGGTGTGGTGGAGCCACCAGGCCTCCAGGCCGGCGCCCCGGTGGTCGCCCGCCGCCACATGGGCCGCGTGCGCACGCAGCCGGGCCGCGGCGGACTCCTCCACGTGCCCCGCCCACCAGGCCGCCTCCGCCAGCGCGGACAGGTCCCGGGCGGCCACCGCCCGGGTGGGACGGGCGTCGTGGGCGTGCAGCAGCGCGTACGCCTCGGCCCAGGACTCCCGGGCCACCGCGTCCCGTGCCCGCGCGACCGGGTCCGTCGTGGGTGCGGACATGGCCTCACCTCTTCCGGGCTTCCAGCGTAGCCGCGGGTCCGCCGCCCGGCCGGGCGGCGCGGTGCCGGGCCGGAGGGGGCCACCCGGAGGGCGGAGCCGCGACCGGGCCGACCGCCCGCGGAACGCCGGAACCGCCCGGCACGGCCCCGGGGCGGGGCGTGCCGGACGGTTCCGGCCCGGTCGGTCGGGCGCTCGGGTGTCAGTCGATGGCGCCGCTCGCGCGCAGCATGTCCTCGCGCTCGACGATCTTCACGCGCTCGCGGCCCTGCGGCTCGCCGAGCGCCTTCTCGGCGGCGTCGAGGGCGTACCAGCCCTCCCACGTCGTGTACGTGAGGCCCTTGCCCTCCAGGAAGGTGACGACGGCCTCCGGCTCCGGCGTCTCGGGGGTGAGCAGGCGGCCGTGCGCGAAGTCGTCCAGCAGGTTCGCGACGGTCTCGTTGGCGTCGCCCTTGGTGTGGCCGATGAGGCCGACGGGGCCGCGCCGGATCCAGCCGGTGACGTACGTGGAGGGCATCGGCGCGTCGCCCTCCATGACCCGGCCGCCCTGGTCCGGGACGGTGCCGCTGACGGTGTCCCAGGGGAGCTTGGGCAGCTCGTCGGAGAGGTAGCCCACCGCGCGGTAGACGGCCTGGACGTCCCAGTCGGTGGTCTGCCCGGTGCCCTTGACGTTGCCGGTGCCGTCCAGCTCGGTGCGCTCGGTGCGCAGGCCGACGACCTTGCCGTCCTCGCCGAGGATCTCCACGGGGGACTCGAAGAAGTGCAGGAACAGCTTGTGCGGGCGGTCGCCGATGTCGCGGATCGCCCAGTTCTCCAGGGTCTTCGCGACCATGTCGGTCTGCTTGTTCTTGCGCCGCTCCGCGATGGAGCCCTCGTCGTAGTCGATGTCCTCGGGGTTGACGATGACCTCGATGTTCGGCGAGTGGTCCAGCTCACGCAGCTCCATCGGGCTGAACTTGGCCTGCGCCGGGCCCCGGCGGCCGAAGACGTGGATCTCCACGGCCTTGTTGGCCTTCAGGCCCTCGTGGACGTTCGGCGGGATCTCGGTCGGCAGCAGCTCGTCGGCCGTCTTCGCGAGGATGCGGGCGATGTCCAGGGCCACGTTGCCGACGCCGAGGACGGCGACCTTCTCGGCCGACAGGTCCCAGGTGCGCGGGACGTCCGGGTGGCCGTCGTACCAGGAGGCGAAGTCGGC
>NZ_JAPSIW010000135.1 GCF_031178505.1 Streptomyces sp.
GGTACGGCAGGTCGGGGTCGAGGCGGCGGGCCTCGGCGAGCAGACCGGAGAGCCGGCGCGGCGCGTCGTGCTCCAGGTCGAGCAGGCGGAGGGCCTGCGCGAGCTGCTCCTCGCTGAAGCGGGAGTCGTCGGGGGTGGCGATGAGGTCGGGCTCGGGCATCTCCGCGCCGAGGTGCTCGCGCTCGACCGGCGGGGTGAGCAGCAGGTCCACGAGGTCGCCGAGGCGCACGGAGGCGGGGGTGCGCAGGCCGGTGCCGTGGGCGAAGAAGGCGTCCGTGACCTTGGTGGCCTGTGCGACGGGCAGCGGCAGGACCGGGGCGACGAGCTGTCCGTACAGGTCGAGCCCGGTGTACCGGGTGGGGGCGGCGAAGGCCTGGCGGTCCTGTTCGGCGCGGAAGAGGGGGCCGGCCTCCAGGAGGCGGGACTGGAGCTGGGTGTGGCGCCGGATGCAGTCCTTGACGATGTCCACGAGTTCGGCGGCCCGCCGCTTGTGTTCGGCGGTCTTCGGGTCGGAGGTCGTCTCCGCCTCGTCGCGCGCCTTGCGGATGTTGGTGAGGATCGCGTTCTCGTGGCGGTAGCGGTCGGCGACGTGGTCGAGCGCCTCCGCGATCATGTCGGGGACCGCGTGGAGCCAGTCCACGGCGCGGACGTTGCGGCGGGTCGCCTCCAGCGTCTTACGGAGGGTCTCGGCGTACTGCACGGTCCGGTACCGCGCCTGCTCGGCGGCGAGCTGGGCGTCGGCGAGCCGGCCTCGGCTGATGAGCACCTCCAGCTTCACCTCGGCGGCGATCTGGGCGCTGGTGACGTCGGTGTCGAGGGCGCCGACGAGCACGTTGACGGCCTCGTCGGTGGTACGGAGGTAGACGCCTCCTCCGTAGCCGGGGACCTCCTCGATGAGCTTGAAGTCGTAGTCCCGGCGGACGTACACGCCGTCGGTGTCGAAGGTGCCGTAGACGGCGCGGAAGCCGCGGTCGACGCTGCCGACGTTGATCAGGTTCTCCAGGACCCAGCGGGCGACGCGCTCGTGCTCGGCGGCGGGCCGCCCGGGCGCCTGCGCGGCGACGCGCGGGATCAGCCGGGCCACTATCTGCTCGTGGTCGGCGCCGGTGTCGAAGTCCATGTTCAGCGTGACGAGGTCGATGGCGGCGAGGGCCACCTCCGCCATCGCGTACACCGAGTACTCGCCCGCGAGGTTCGCCTTGCGGACGTCGAGGTCGTGCAGCGGGGCGGTGCACGCGAGCGCGCGGAGGCGCCGCGCGAGCCCTTCGTCGGCGGCCGGGCCCTGCGCGGGCCGCGGCCCCGCGCTGAGCTGGGGCGGAGCGGGATCCGTCGAGGCTGGCGAAGTCACGGTGCACAGAGTAGGTCCTGGAACTGACACCGGTCGAAACGGCGCAGGTCCGGCCGGGGGTCGGAGGCGGTGGTACGGAGCGGGGCACGGGTTCCGAAGGGGCGCGGCTCGGTGGTACGGGTCCGGTGCGTGGCACGGCGGACGGGGCACGGCGGTACGAGTCCGGTGCGCGGCTTGGCGGGCAAGGCACGGCGGTACGAGCCGGGCGGTACGGGCCGGCCCCGTGGCCGGGGCGGGGCGGTACGGGTCGGCGGGCGGGCTTGCGCCCGGGCCGGGCGGTACGGGTCGGCGGGCGGGCTTGCGCCCGGGCCGCGGAGGGCGCGGGCCCTGCTCGGACCGCCTCCGCGCGGGTGCCCCGGCCGGTGGGCCCCCGGGGATCGGGGACCGGGCGGGCAGGGGACGGCGAGGGCGGCCCCGCGAGGCCCACCGTCCCGACGGGGTCAGGGGGCCGTCAGGACCGTCCGCTCACGCGGTCCCGTCCGCCGGGGCTTCCGGGGCCCGCCCCGCGAACGGGGCGTACGCGGCGGCGAGGCGGGTGTGGGAGTCGTCCAGGTAGCGGGCGAGGAGGCGTTCGGCGGCGGACCGGTCGCCCGCTCGCAGGGCGTCGAGGATCTCGCGGTTGCGCAGGAGGAAGGGCCGGTGCAGGGAGCGCGGGTCCGGCACGACGTGGAAGGCGAGGCGGAGTTCGGCGAGGACGCTCCGCATCAGTTCGTCGGTGCGGGGGCTGCCGGCGAGGGCGACCAGCGCGCGGTGGAAGTGGATGTTGGCGGTGGCGACGCCCTGCCAGTCGTCGGCGCCGGCCGCGGCCTCGCCCTCCGCGACGGCGGCGGCGAGCGCGGCCAGGGCGAAGGGGGGCTCGCCGAGGCCTCGTACGACCGCGCATTCCACGAGCCGCCGGGTGCGGTGGATGTCGTCGACGTCGTCGGCGGCCAGGACCCGGACGAAGACACCCCGGTTGAGCCGGTGGACGAGCAACCGCTCGTGGGTGAGCAGCCGGAAGGCCTCGCGCAGGGTGTTGCGGGACACCCCGAGGGCGCCGCCGATGCTCTCCTCGGAGAGACGGGATCCGGGCGGGAAGTACCCCTCCGCGATCCGGGTGCGGAGAATGTCCGCGACGCGCTCGGCGGTGCTGGTGCGCCCGAGCAGCGCGCGGTCCTCGGTCAGTCCCCCGGCGTCACTCGTGCCCACGGCGCCCCTTCCGTCCCGTTCTCCTCCGCCCGTGCGGCGTGCGCGGCCGAGTCAACCGCAGAACGGGGGACGGGACAACACATCTCTTGTCGGATCGTTCAACAATCCTCTACGTTGGCGGCACCGCGCTGCTCCCGCCCGCGAGTCCTCCGCCGCCGGCGGGCCGGGCCGGGTGAGAGAGGAAGTGCCGTCATGAGCAGGGTCTCGATCGACCTCAACGCCGATCTCGGCGAGGGCTTCGGCCGCTGGACGCTGACCGACGACGAGCGGCTCCTCACCGTCGTGACCAGCGCCAACGTGGCCTGCGGCTTCCACGCCGGGGACGCCCCCACGATGCGCCGGGTGTGCGAGCTGGCCGCGGAGCGCGGGGTGAGCATCGGCGCGCAGGTGTCCTACCGCGACCTGGCGGGCTTCGGGCGGCGGGCGATGGACGTGCCGGCGCCGGAGCTGGCGGCCGAGGTGGCGTACCAGATCGGCGCCCTGGAGGTCTTCGCCCGGGCCGCCGGCTCGCGCGTCTCGTACGTGAAGCCGCACGGAGCCCTCTACAACCGGGTCGTCCGGGACGGTGAGCAGGCGGCGGCGGTCGTGGAGGGCGTGCTCCTGGCCGGCGGGGCGCTGCCGGTGCTGGGGCTGCCCGGTTCGCGGCTCCTCGAGGCCGCGGCGGCGGCCGGGCTCCCGGCCGTGCCCGAGGCCTTCGGCGACCGGGCCTACCAGGCGGACGGCTCGCTGCTGCCGCGCGGGCGGGAGGGAGCCGTGGTCGCGGACCCCGAGCGGGTCGTGGAGCGGTCGGTGTCCATGGCCCGGGCCGGAACGGTCACCGCGCACGACGGAGCGGTGGTGCCCGTCGACGCCCACTCGCTCTGCCTGCACGGGGACACCCCGGGCGCGGTGGAGCTCGCCCGGCGCGTACGCGCCGGTCTGGAGGCCGCCGGGATCCGGGTGGAGGCCTTCGCGTGAGCTCCCGCCGGAGCGGGCCGCCGAGGGTGCTGCGGGTGGGCGACCGGGCACTGCTGGTGGAACTGCCCGACGGCGACCGGGCGGAGGCCTTCCACGCCGAGGCGCTGCGGCGGCGCGCGGCCGGGCAGCTGGGGTCCGTACGGGAGGTGGTGCCCGCGGCGCGCACGCTGCTGCTGGACGGGGTGGACGATCCGGAGCGGCTCGCCGCCGAGCTGCCCCACTGGGAGCCGGCGCCGCTCCACGCGCGCGTGGGCGAGGCCGTCGAGGTGCCGGTGCGGTACGACGGTCCCGATCTGCCGGAGGTCGCGGAGCTGTGGGGGGTGTCGGTGCCGGAGGCGGTACGGATCCACACGGCGGCGGAGTTCCGGGTCGCGTTCTGCGGCTTCGCGCCGGGCTTCGGCTATCTGACGGGCCTGGGCGAGCGGTACGCGGTCCCCCGCCGCGCCACTCCCCGCACCGCCGTCCCGGCCGGGTCGGTGGCCCTGGCGGGGCCGTACACGGGTGTGTATCCGCGTTCCTCGCCCGGGGGCTGGCAGCTGATCGGCACCACGGACGTGGTCCTGTGGGATCCCCGGCGCGAACCGGCGGCCCTGCTGGCGCCGGGCACGCGCGTCCGCTTCACGGCGGAGGGCGGGCGGTGACCGGCCGTACGGTGGCCGTCGTCCGGCCCGGGGCGCTGACCACCGTGCAGGACCTGGGGCGGGTGGGGCACGCGCACCTGGGCGTGCCCCGCTCCGGCGCCCTCGACACCGGTGCCGTACGTCTCCTGAACCGGCTCGTCGGCAACACCGAGGACGCCGCGGTCCTGGAGACCACCGTCGACGGGTGCGCGCTGCGGGCCGGGTGCGCGGTGACCGTGGCGGTCGGCGGGGCGCCCTGCCCGGTCCGGGTGGACGGGCGGCCCGCGGCCTGGGGTACGGCGGTGCGGCTCGGGCCCGGGTCGCTCCTGGAGGTCGGCGCGGCCGTGCGCGGGCTGCGCTCGTACGTGGCGTTCGGCGGCGGGATCGCGGTCGAACCGGTGCTGGGCAGCCGCTCCACGGACCTGCTCTCCGGCCTGGGCCCGGCGCCGCTGTCGGCCGGCGCCGACCTGCCGCTGGGGGCGGTGGCCCCCTCCGTGCGGGGGCCGGTGGACGCCCCGCCGTGGCCGGGCCCGCCGGACGAACTCGTCCTGCGGGTGCGGCTCGGCCCCCGGGACGACTGGTTCACCCGCGAAGCGCTGGAGACCCTCGCCACGCGCGCGTACCGGGTGTCGACCGCGAGCAACCGGATCGGGCTGCGGCTCGACGGCCCGCCCCTGGAGCGGGCCGTACCGGGTGAACTGCCCAGCGAGGGCATGGTCCTGGGAGCGGTGCAGGTGCCGCCGGACGGGCACCCGGTGGTGTTCCTCGCGGACCATCCCACGACCGGCGGCTATCCGGTGGTGGCGGTGGTCCGGGAAGGGGACCTCGGCGCGGCGGCCCAGGCCGTGCCGGGCACTCCGGTCCGCTTCGTCCCGGTGACCCGGCGCGGGCCGTCCGGTGGCGGGCCCCGGTAGCGACGGCTCCGGGCCCGCGAGGGGCCGGCGGACGCGCCTCCCCGTCGGTCGGTCCCGCCCCGCCCCTGGCGTCGCGCTTCGCCCGGGGCACGCCTCGCCGGGGGGCCGCACCACCCCAGGGCGCCCCTCCCGGTCCGACGGGCGGCACGGGCCGGGGCCACCGGCGACGAGGATCGGAGGCTCCCGCCGGGACGGGGCCGGGCCCGGACCCATGGCACGTCAGGGGCGGGGAGGGGTCCGGCTCAGACCTGGAGGTCCGGTCCTATCCGGTTCCGTACCGCGGTCTGGACCTCGACCTCCTCGGCCGGGTCGGCGGCGAGGCGGCGGAGTCGCTCGGCGACGCGTACGTCTCCGGTCTCGGCGTGCTGGGCCGCGAGCTCGCGGGTGGTCTCCTCGCAGTCCCAGAGGCATTCGACGGCGAAGCCGGTCGCGAAGGTGGGGTCGGTGGCGGCGAGGGCCCGGGCGGCCCGGCCGCGGAGCTGGGAGGAGGAGGTCTCGCGGTAGATGTGGCGCAGCACGGGGGCCGCGCAGGCGATGCCGAGGCGTCCCGCGCCGTCGGCGAGGGGGCCGAGGGCGGCGGAGTCGGGGCCCTCGCCGCGGACGGTGCCGCGCAGGGCGTCGAGGACGAGGCGGGCGTCGGCGGCGCTGCCCCGGCAGGCGAGGACCTCGGCGGCGGCGGCACCGAGGGCGTCGTCGCGGCGGACCCAGGCACGGGCGCGGGCGACGGCGTCCTCCCCGCACATGCGCCGGTAGGCGGCGACGGCCGCCTCGGCGACGGTACGGGAGTCGGTGTCGGCGGCCCCGCGGGCGGCGAGGTCGGCGGCGGCCTCGACCAGATCCAGGACGGCGGGGTCCCGGGCCTCGGCGAGGTGGTGCAGGGCGGCGCCCCGGGCTCCCGGCGCGCCGTACCGGGCGGCGTCGAGGAGTTCGGGCCGGTCCTCGGGGCCGGCGACGGCGGTGAGGCAGCGCGCGGCGGGCCCGTGCAGCAGCGCACCGCGCGCGTACCCCTCCTGCGCCCAGTCGAGGACGGCGCGCACGCTCCAGCCGGGGCGGGGTCCGGCCGGGCGCAGCTGGCGCTGCCAGCGGTCGAAGGAGCCCTGTTCGCGGGCGGCGCGGACGCGGGCGCCGACGGCCTCGCGGGGGTCCTCGGCCCACAGCCGCCAGGGGCGGGGTTCGAAGGCGTCCCGCACGGTGCGGGACAGTTCGGCGTCGCCCTCGGGCCCGGCGGGGAAGCGGGCGAGAACGGGCAGGGCGAGGCCGCGCAGGCCGGCGTCGTCGTCGCGGAGCGCGAGCTCGTCCAGGGCCCAGGCCCAGTTGGAGCCGGTGGCCGCGTAACGGCGCAGGAGGAGCAGGGCGTCGCGCCGTCCGTAGGAGGCGAGGTGGCCGAGGACGGCCAGGGCGAGCCCCGTCCGGGACTCCTCGGTGTCGAGGTGGTCCTCGGCACAGAAGAGGTGCGCCTCGATCTCCTCCAGGCCTCCGTGGAGGTCGAGGTGGAGACGGGCGTAGTACAGGGAGCGGTTCTCGACCTGCCAGTCGTGGCGGGGGTCCTGGAGCACGCAGTGGTTGAGGGCCGCGAGGGCCTCGGCACGGGGGGCGGCGAGCGCGTGCAGGGTGCCGTCGCCGCGGCCCCTCTGCAGCAGACCGAGCAGGGTGCCGCTCGGCGCTATGACTGGATCGAACATGGGAAGACGCCTCACATCAAGCTGTCGACACGACCGGGGGGGACCGGGAACATCCGGGGGTCCGGTATGACCCGGGTCGGGCGGTACGTCACCCGTACACCTAGGCCGTGCGGCGACATGCCGAGTCGCTCTTCGTCGTCCATCGCTTGCCAGTGACCATCTTCCTCTGCCTCTCGTCGATGGCCCGGTCCACCGGGCCCGACGTCATGATGACCCACCCGTTTCGGCGCCGCGACCACATTTACGGCACCGCTCTCACCTGGGGTTCAGCGCCCGTTCACCCGGTTTGGAAGAGTGCGAGGAGTTCGGTCCTGCCGAACATCCGGGCCGTGTCCAGGGCGGACGGAGTCCCGGCTTCCGGATTTGCGCCGCCGTCGAGGAGGGCACGGACGACGGCGTCCTCACCCTTGAAGACGGCTCCGGCGAGGGGGGTCTGGCCGCGGTCGTTGGCGCGGTCGGCGTCGGCGCCGCGCTCCAGGAGGGCGGTGACCGCGGGGGCGTGCCCGTGGTAGGCGGCGAGCATGACGAGGGTGTCGCCCTTGTCGTTGGTGAGGTTCGCGGGGACGCCCGCGTCGACGTACGCGGCGAGCGCCTCGGCGTCTCCGGCGCGCGCCAGGTCGAAGACCTTGGACGCCAGCTCGACGACCTCGGGGTCGGGAGTCTCGCTCATCTCTCGGTAACCGCCCTTCCAGCTGTGACCTGCGCACGGCGAACGCCGCCGTACGAGTGAATCGACAGGGTACTGCCCGTCCGGGGACATGACGGCGCCCGGCCGAGGCAAAGATCACGGCAGTCCGGACCCTGCCCCGGACTAGCGCACCTCACGCATTTCGCCACCGGGAAGCGGGGGCGGCGTCGGCCGGTCAAGTGAAAACATCACCAATTCACCCGATTGCACCTTTAATCACATAGATACTTCCCGTGAACTTGGAAGGACTCATGGTGACTGTCCCCTCAACCAGGAGAACACCCAATGATCCTGTCCATCTCAGGCGTGGTCCTGCTCGGCATCATCTGCTTCCTGTTCTTCAAGAAGGACGGGATGAAGGCCTCCCACGCCCTCGTCAGCGCGCTGTTCGGCTTCTACCTCGCGGGCACCGCGATCGCCCCCAGCATCACGGCGGGCGGGCAGAGCCTCGCCAGCCTCCTGGGCGGGATCAAGTTCTGACGCCCCTCAGCCCCTTCCACGACTCCAGGAGTACGACGTGGCCCGGCGACCACTCCCCCGCATTCTGAGCAGCGGCAGCGCACAGATCGCTCGCAGCCGAGAGATCGCGCGCACGGCCGCCGACAGCGCCACCGACGTGCTCCATCCGCTGATCACGGTCACCCGGGGTCTGCGGAAACTGGCGGCGGCCGCGCGCGCCAGGTGGGCCGCGACCCCCAAGGAGCGGCGCGGTCCCACGCTGTTCCTGGTCGCGGCCGTCGTCCTGGCCGTCGTCCTCATGCCGTACGGGCCGCTGTTCGCGCTCGTCACGCTGATGGGCGCCGCCGCGTGGAAGGGGCGCGAGCGTCCGGTCGTGAGGACCGGACCCGACGAGGCGGAGCTGGCACGTCTCAAGGGCCTGTACGAGGCGCTCGTGCCGTACTTCTCCGTCCCCGAGGACCCCGCTCCGCTGTTCGCCCACGGCGGCGACTGGAGCGGCGCCCTCGACGAGTACGCCTTCGACCAGGACGGCCGGCCGACCCGGCTGCGGATCGCGTACCCCCCGTACTTCACCGACGGCGAGCCCGCCGCCCGGGCCCGCGTCGAGCAGCTGCTGCGCGCCAAGTCCGGGCGCGGCCGGGAGTACCTCTTCGACTGGGACGAGGAGGGCAACCGGCTCGTCATGAGCGTCCTGCCCCCGCTGCCCACCACCGTCGCCGCCCAGCGGTTCGTGACCGTGCCCGGCGAGACGGTGCTCGGCTTCACGGACGCCGACGCCGTGCAGCGGACCGTTCCCGTGGTGACCGCCGACGGAGCGGAGGACGCCCCCGCCGTGGTGTGGCGCACCGGGCCGCGCTCCACCGAGCCGCACCTGCTCGCCGTCGGCCAGCCCGGCAGCGGCACCACCTCCCTGCTGCGGTCCCTCGCGCTCCAGGCCCTCCCCCACGGCGACGTCCTGATCGTCGAGGGCACCGGCTCGGGCGAGTACGCCTGCCTCGTCGGCCGCGAGGGCGTGCTGGGCGTCGAGAGCGCCCTCTCCGGCGCGCTCGGCTGCCTGCAGTGGGCGGTGCAGGAGACCGAGCGGCGGCTGATCGCCGCGAACCGGGCCCGCCAGGCGGGCGAACCGGCGCCCGAGGACACCCGGCGGCCGCTGTGGATCCTCGTCGACCGGCCGGGCGTCCTGGGCCACCTGGCCGCCGCCGAGGGCCGGCCGGACCCGCAGGAGCTGCTCCAGGTGCCGCTGCGGCACGGGCGCGCGGCGCACGTGACGGTGGTGGTGGCGGAGCAGTTCGACAGCGTGGACACCCTGCACGAGACCGTACGGACCCACACCCGGGCCCGGGTCGTGCTCGGCCCGGCCCCGGCGGACCGAATCGCGTGGGTCCTCGGGGCGGAGCCGCACACCACACCGGTCCCGCACGTGCCGCCGGGCCGTGGCTACGCGCGCCTCGGGACGGGCCCGGTGCTGCGCCTCCAGGTGCCGGCGACGCCCGACCCGTACGACGACGCGACCAGCGAGACGCACCGGCAGGCGGTCCTTCAGCTGCTGCCGGAGCGCCTGCCGGCGGTCACGGCACCGCTGGAGAAGATCCCGGAGTCGGCCGCTCCGCCGGCCGCCGTGCCCGAGCCGCTCGCGGAGCCCGCGGCCCCGCCCCACCCGGCCCCCCGGCACACGCCGGTCCCCGCGGAGGGCTGAAGGGCCCCCGGACACGGCGAGGGGCCGGTACGGACCCGGGTCCGTACCGGCCCCTCGCCGTGTCCGGCCGTCAGGCGACGAACGAGCGGGGCGGCTCGGCACCGCTCGTCATGCCGGAGGCGACGAGCCGGGCCGCGGCGGCCAGCCGTACGGCCGCCTCCTCGGCGACCGCCCCGGCGACCGTGAACGGCAGCCGGACGTATCCCTCGAACGCGCCGTCGACGCCGAAGCGCGGCCCCGACGGCACGCGGATCCCGACGCGCTCCCCCGCCTCGGCGATCCGCGAGCCCGACAGGCCCCCGGTCCGCACCCACAGGGTGAGGCCGCCGCGCGGTACGGAGAACTCCCAGTCGGGGAGTTCCCGGCGGACGGCGGCGACCAGGGCGTCCCGGTTCTCCACGGCCTGCTCGCGCCGCAGGCCCACGGCCTCCTCCCAGCCGCCGGTCCGCATGAGCCAGTTGACGGCGAGCTGCTCCAGGACGGGCGTGCCGAGGTCCGCGTAGGCGCGGGCGGCGACGAGCGAGCGGATGACGTCGGGAGCCGCCCGGACCCAGCCGATGCGCATGCCCGCCCAGAAGGCCTTGCTGGCCGAGCCGACGGTGAGGACGGTGGAGCCGGCCGGGTCGAAGGCGCAGACCGGGCGGGGCATCTCCAGATCGTCGTCGAGGTGGAGCTCGGTCATGGTCTCGTCGACGACGAGGACGGTGCCGGCCGACCGGGCGGCCTCCACGAGCTGCCGCCGCTGGTCCTCGTCGGCGAGCGCGCCGGTGGGGTTGTGGAAGTCGGCGACGACGTACGCGAGGCGGGGCGCGGCGTCCCGCAGCACCTGGCGCCAGCGGGGCAGGTCCCAGCTGCCGAGCCCCTCGGACATGGCGACGGGCACCAGCCGGGCACCGGCCTCCCGCATGAGCTGGAGGATGTTGGCGTACGACGGGGATTCCACGGCGATGCGCTCGCCGCGACCGGCGAAGAGGTGACAGATGGCGTCGATCGCGCCCATGGCGCCGGTGGTGACCATGATCTGCTCGGGCATGGTGGGGATGCCGCGGGCGGTGTACCGGTCGGCCAGCATCTGCCGCAGGGCGGGCAGTCCGGCCGGGTAGTCACCGTGCGTGTGGGCGTAGGGGGGCAGCTCCTCCAGGGCGCCCTGGACGCCCCGGGTGAGCCAGGGCTCGGGCGCGGGCAGCGCCGCGCAGCCCAGGTCGATCATCGAGCCGAGCGCCTCGGGCGGCAGGGGTTCGAGGCCGCGCGCGGGCAAGGGGTTCCCGGCCGGGACGGCGGTCCAGCTGCCGGCCCCGCGGCGGGACTCCAGGAAGCCCTCGGCGCGCAGGGCCTCGTAGGCCGCGGCCACCGTGGTGCGGCTGACGGTGAGGGCCAGCGCGAGTTCCCGTTCGGCGGGCAGGCGGGCGGCGACGGGGACGCGGCCCTCCAGGACGAGCAGGCGGATGCCGTCGGCCAGGGCGCGGTAGGCGGGCGGCTTGCGGGCGCCGGGCCCGGCGGGACGGGGCTGCTGCGCCTGGAGCTGCCGGGCGAGCTGGGCCGGTCCCACTGCCGAAGTCCACTGAGCCATCGAAATCAGTCCACCTTCCTCGAATTGGCCATGGTTGACACCCGATCCCCCGCCACAGAGTGACATGAGTCAGTCCACCATCACCACACAGGGGGCACTCCTTGTCCATCGCCTCCGGCCTCCGGGGCCGGCACCTCACCCGCCGGCTCGTCCAGCTGTACGCGGGGCTCACCCTGTACGGGTTCAGTTCGATCCTGCTCCTGCGCAGCGGGCTCGGCCTGGAGCCGTGGAACGTCCTCCACCAGGGCATCGCCGGGAGGACCGGCCTGAGCATCGGCCTCGTGACGACCGTCCTCGGCGCGCTCATCCTGCTGGCCTGGATTCCCATCCGGCAGCGGCCGGGCCTCGGCACGGTCTCCAACGTGCTGGTGATCGGTCTGGCGATGGACCTCTCCCTGGCCGTCCTGCCCCCGGTGCACGGCCCGGCCGCCCGGGTCGCGGCGATGGCGGCCGGCATCGTCCTCAACGGCATGGCGACCGGCCTGTACATCGCGGCCCGCTTCGGTCCCGGGCCGCGCGACGGCCTGATGACCGGTCTGCACCGGCTCACCGGCCGGTCGATCCGGCTGGTGCGGACGGGCATCGAGGTGACGGTGGTCGCGACGGGTTTCCTGCTCGGCGGCTCGGTCGGCATCGGTACGGTCGTGTACGCGCTGGCCATCGGGCCGCTCGCCCAGGTGTTCCTGCGCCTGTT
>NZ_JAPSIW010000818.1 GCF_031178505.1 Streptomyces sp.
AGAAGCGCGGCGGCCACCAGCCCGACCGCCGCGGGTGTCCGCCGGAGTACGCCCGGATGCCTGCGTGTCTTCCGAGAGGTGCGCATCCGGCGATCCTAGGCGGGGACCCCAGGGTCCTTCAGCCCCCTTGGTGCCGAAACGGAGGGGCAGAAGGCTCCCGCCACCGCCCCGCACACCCCGGTGCCGCCGCGCGGGAGCCCGCCGCGTGCGCCTGCCGTCCCGGTCATCGCCCACAATGGGGTGTGCCCGGTCGGCGCGGGAACCGCGCAAGGTCTCCCGCTCGTTGATCCGGCCCGATGTCCACAACGGATTTCCCCACGGACAGGGACAGAACGGCGACACGGATGACCACGCACCAGACCTTCCGGCGGGTGACCGCCGCCCTCGTCACCCTCGTGACCACCGTCGCCCTGACGGCCTGCGGGAGCGAAGAACGAGGGACGGTGCCTCCGGGCGCCCCGGCGTCCGAACCGGCCTTCTGGCGGGGTGCCTGGGCGGCCTCACCCCAGGCACCGGGAACCAGCGCCGAGAACTGGTCCGCCGAGGGCTTCTCCGACCACACGCTCCGTCAGTCCGTCCGGGTCACCCTGGGCGGGGAACGGCTGCGGATCGAGCTGAGCAACCGTTACGGCACCCGGCCGCTTCGCATCGACGGCGCGACCGTCGCCCGTGCGGCGGGAAAGGGGGCGGTCGTCCCCGGTTCCGCCCGGCCCCTGACCTTCGACGGGGGCGGAACCGTCACGATCCCGGCGGGCGGGACCCTCCTCAGCGACGCCGCCGACCTCCCGCTCGACGCGTTCGACTCGGTCACCGTCACGCTCCGCCTCTCCGGAGCGACCGGCCCCGCCACCGTCCACCGCGTGGCCTCGGCCACCACTCACCGGGCCAAGGGCGACCACCTCTCCGACATCGACGGTTCGGCGTTCACGGAGACCGACGCCTCCTGGTACTTCCTCACCGGCGTCGAAATCCAGGGCTCCTCCCCGGACAGTCGCGCCGAGGGCGCCGTGGTCACCTTCGGGGACTCCCTCACCGACGGGACGCGCTCGACCCGGGACGCCAACCACCGCTACCCCGACGCCCTCGCCGAACGCCTCGCCGCCACCGGCCGCCCGCGCGCCGTCCTCAACCACGGCATCAGCGGAAACAAGGTCGTCCGTGACGGTGGCCCCTACGGCGAGAAGGCACTCACCCGCTTCGGGCCCGACGCCCTGACCGAACGGGGCGTCACCACCGTGATCATTCTGGAAGGAACCAACGACCTCGGCTACACCAGTGACCCCGAGGTGTCGGTCGACGAACTGATCGAAGGCCATCTGGCGCTGATCGGCAAAGCCCGGGCCCGCGGCCTCCGGGTCGTCGGCGCCACCCTTCCCCCGTTCAAGGGCTCCTCCCACTACAGCCCTCACAACGAGGCCCAGCGGGACGCCTTCAACGACTGGATCCGTACCTCGGGCGCGTACGACGCCTACGCCGACCTCGACCGGGCCCTGGCCGACCCGGGCGATCCGGACCGCATCCGTCCCGCCTACGACTCCGGCGACCGTCTCCATCCCAATGACGCCGGCTACCGCGCGATGGCCGAGGCGGTCGACCTCGACGTGCTCTGACCCGCGAGCACCGGGACGGTGCGGGGGCCGGCCCACCGGCCCCCGCCGCCCTCACGACCCCAGGATCGTCGTCAGGAACTCCCCCGTCCACGCCAGCAGTTCCCGCCCCACCACCGGCTTCCCGCCGATCTTGCCCGCCGTCGGGCGCGGGACCAGGATCTGGTGGACGGCCGGCTTGATCACCGTGCGCGGGTGGAGGCGCTTGAGACGGAGTTCCTGCGACTCGCGCAGCTCCACCGGGGCGAAGCGGATGTTCGGGCCCTGGAGGACGATCTCGCCGACTCCGCAGGCGCGGGCCAGCATCCGCAGGCCGGCGACGAGGAGGAGGTTCTCGACCGGTTCGGGGAGTTTGCCGTAGCGGTCGGTGAGTTCCTCCCGTACGGCCTTGATGTCCTCCTCCGAGTTGGCGGAGGCGATGGCCCGGTAGGCCTGGAGGCGCAGCCGCTCGCCCGGCGCGTAGTCGTGGGGGACGTGCGCGTCGACCGGCAGTTCGATCTTGACCTCCAGGGGCGCCTCCTCCTCCGCGCCGCCCTCCATCTGGGCCCGGTAGTCCGCGACCGCCTCGCCCACCATCCGTACGTACAGGTCGAACCCGACGCCCGCGATGTGACCGGACTGCTCGCCCCCGAGCAGGTTGCCCGCGCCCCGGATCTCCAGGTCCTTCATCGCCACGTACATGCCCGCGCCCATCTCCGTGTGCTGGGCGATGGTGGCGAGCCGCTCGTGGGCGGTCTCGGTGAGCGGCTTCTCCGGCGGGTACAGGAAGTAGGCGTAACCCCGCTCCCGGCCCCGGCCGACCCGGCCGCGCAGCTGATGGAGCTGCGACAACCCGAAGTTGTCACCGCGCTCCACGATCAGGGTGTTCGCGTTGGAGATGTCGATGCCGGACTCCACGATCGTGGTGGAGACCAGCACGTCGAACTTCTTCTCCCAGAAGTCGACCACGACCTGCTCCAGGGCCGACTCGCCCATCTGCCCGTGGGCGGTGGCGATCCGCGCCTCGGGCACGATCTCGCGCAGCCGGGCCGCCGCCCGGTCGATGGAGTCGACCCGGTTGTGGATGTAGAACACCTGGCCCTCGCGGAGCAGTTCGCGGCGGATCGCCGCGCCGATCTGCTTCTCCTCGTACGGGCCGACGAAGGTGAGGACCGGGTGCCGCTCCTCCGGAGGGGTGGTGATCGTCGACATCTCGCGAATGCCGGTGACCGCCATCTCCAGGGTGCGCGGGATCGGCGTGGCGGACATGGTGAGCACGTCGACGTTGGCGCGGAGCTTCTTCAGCTGCTCCTTGTGCTCGACGCCGAAGCGCTGCTCCTCGTCGACGATGACCAGACCGAGGTCCTTGAACTTCGTGTCGGAGGAGAAGAGGCGGTGGGTGCCGATGACGA
>NZ_JAPSIW010000136.1 GCF_031178505.1 Streptomyces sp.
TCATCCAGAGCATCAGGGCGACCGGGACGCCGAAGGCCCCGTACATGGACTTCGCCGCGACTCCCTTCATGTAGCCGCCGAGCAGCAGCTTCAGGAGTTCGAAGCCGACGGCGCCGATGAGCGCGGCCACGACGAGGTCACGGCGGTCCGGCTCCACGCCGGGCAGCAGGGTCAGGACGTAGAGCAGGATCAGGAAGTTCGCGACCACGGCGACGAGCACGGCGGCGGCGTGGAGGAGGACGCCGCCCGCGCCGCCGCCGGGGATGCCGAGCCGGTCGGCGGTCCAGCCGACGGCGGCGGAGCCGAGCCAGGAGGCGGCGAGCGAGCCGAGGACGACGCCGCCGAGGCCGAGGAGGGTGACCGTGTCCTTGCCCTTGCGGACGATCGGGTTGCCCTCGTCGACGTCGTCGAGGCCCCAGACGGCGCGCAGGCAGTCCCGCATGGAGCCGATCCAGCCGATGCCGGTGAAGAGGAGGAGGGCGCCGGCGACGATGCCGACGGTGCCGGCGTTGGCGACGAGCGCCTCGATGTCGAGCTGGTCGGAGATGCCGGGGACCTGCTCGCCGATCTTCCGCTGGATGCGGTCGAGCTGGTCGTCGGTGAGGAGCGAGGCACCGATCGCGGCACCGACGGTGATCAGCGGGAAGAGGGCGAGGAAGGAGAGGAAGGTGATGGCGGCGGCCAGCCGGGTCCAGTGGGCCCGGTCGAGGGTCTCGTACGAGTGCCAGGCGTGGGTCCGCATGAGGCGGGTGATCCAGGGGCCGATGACGGGGAGTCCGGTCAGCCAGTCCATGTCGTACGCGCTCCTCGTTCCGTCGGTGGGACGACGGTACGAGACTCCCGCGCCACCGCTCACGGACCCTGACCGGCGTGGCTGCGGCGGAGGCCGTGGGGTGGGTCACGGCGGCCCGGCCGACATCCCGCACACCCGGGGCGCAATACCGGCACAAGTGAGAGATCCGGCTATACGGTCACCTCCATGGCTGTGGAGACCCGCGTCCTGGACGACGACTGCGTACCGATCAGCGGGTGGGCCCGCACCTCCCCCACCCTCGCGCGCGTGCGGCGGCCCCGCGGCTCGGCCGAGGTGGCGGCCGCCCTGCGCGCCGGGGATCCGCGCGGCGCGCTCGCCCGGGGGCTCGGCCGGGCGTACGGCGACGCCGCCCAGAACGCGGGCGGCACCGTGCTGGACATGACCGGCCTCACCCGGATCCTCGCCTTCGACGCCGCCGCCGGGCTCGTCGTGTGCGAGGCCGGGGTCAGCCTGCACCGGCTGATGACGGCCCTGCTGCCGCGCGGCTTCTTCCTGCCCGTCACCCCGGCCACCCGGTACGTCACCGCCGGCGGGGCCGTCGCCACCGACGTCCACGGCGGCAACCACCCGGGGGCGGGGTCCTTCGCCCGGCACGTCGTCGCGCTCGACCTGCTCACGCCCGACGGGGAGGTCCGGACGGCGGTGCCCGGCACGCCCCTCTTCGACGCGACCACCGGGGGCCTCGGGCTGACCGGGATCGTCCTCACGGTCACCCTGCGCCTCCTCCGCGTCGAGACCTCGCTGCTGAGCGTGGACACCGAGCGCGTGCGCGACCTGGACGAGCTGATGGCCCGGCTCGCCGGACCGCCGCCCCGCCGGGACGCCGACGGCGCCCCGCCCCCGTACGAGATCGCCCGCATCGACCCGCTCGCCCGGGGCGCCGCCATGGGCCGGTCCGTCCTGGTCCGCGCCCGGCACGCCCCGTACGAGGCGCTGCCCCGCCGGCACCGGGCCCGCCGTGCCCCCCTCGCCTTCCGGCCCGTACGGCTGCCCGCGCCGCCGCCGTACGTCCCCGGCGGCCCGCTCGGCCGGACGGTCCTGGGGCTCGCGGGCGAGTTCCGGCACCGCGCCGGGCCCCGCCGCTCCACCGGCCGCCTCCGGCCGCTGTCCGCCGTCCTGCACCCGTTCGACGCGCTCCCGCACGGGAACCGGCTGTACGGGCCCGAGGGCTTCGTCCCGTACCGCTGCGCCGTCCCGTACGGGCAGGAGGAGGCCCTGTGCCGGATCGTGCGGCGGATCGCGGCCCGCCGGTTCCCCGCGCTCCCGGCCGTCCTGACCAGGTTCGGGGAGGCGGGGCCCGGCTGGCTCTCCTACCCGCTGCCCGGCTGGTCGCTGGGGCTGGACCTGCCGACCGGCCTCCCGGGGCTCGCGGCCTTCCTCGACGCGCTCGACGAGGAGGTTCTCGGCGCGGGCGGCCGGGTGCAGCTCGCCGCCGACTCGCGGGTACGGCCGGATGCGGTGGCGGCCATGTTTCCGCGGCTCGCCGATTTCCGCGCCCTGCGCGCCGCGCTCGACCCCGGGGCCGTCCTCCGCTCCGACCTGTCCCGCCGTCTCGCCCTCTAGGGGGTGTACCGCCGCTCCCTGATCCGGCCTGATCGACAAGACACCCCCTAGGAGTTCACCGTGAAGGACGCCTTCGGCGCTCCGCAGTCCCTGCTCGTGCTCGGCGGCACGTCCGCGATCGGGCTCGCGACGGCCCGGCGGCTGATCGCCCGCAGGACCCGTACGGTCCTGCTCGCCGGCCGTCCCTCCCCCGCGCTGTCGGCGGCGGCCGCTTCGCTGCGGCCGCTGGGCGCGCAGGTGCGGACCGTGCCGTTCGACGCGCTCGACACCGCCTCGCACGAGGAGCGGCTGGGGGCGGTCTTCGCGGCGGGGGACGTGGACCTGGTGCTGCTGGCCTTCGGGGTCCTCGGTGACCAGGCGCGGGACGAGTCCGATCCGGCGGCCGCCGTGCGCGTGGCGCAGACGAACTACACGGGCGCCGTCTCGGCCGGCCTGGTGTGCGCGGGCGCGCTGCAGGCGCAGGGGCACGGTTCGCTGGTGGTGCTGTCCTCGGTGGCGGCGGAGCGGGCGCGCCGGGCCGATTTCATCTACGGCTCGTCGAAGGCGGGGCTCGACGTGTTCGCGCAGGGGCTCGGGGACGCGCTGTACGGGACGGGGGTGCACGTGATGGTGGTGCGGCCTGGGCCCGTGCGGGGCGGGCGGGCGGCGGAGCCGTTCGCGACCACGCCGGAGGCGGTCGCGGGGGCGATCGAGCTGGGTCTGCGGCGGCGCTCGGAGACGGTGTGGGTGCCGGGGGCGCTGCGGGTGGTGGGCTCGGCGCTGCGGCACGTGCCGCGGCCGCTGTTCCGGCGCCTGCCGGTGTGAGGGGCGCGGGCGGCGCCCCCGGGGGGATGCCGTGTCGATCAGGCCGGATCAGGGAGCGGCGTCCGGTGCTCGGGGTCTCCCCGGGCCCGCAGGGCCGACGACGACGCGCGTGCCGGGCGTCGCGGGCCCGGCACGATCCGGAGGACCCGGCGCCTAGGTGTGGGTGGGCGCCGGGGAGTCGAGCGGGCTGCCGCCCTGGGCCGGGACGGCCGGGGCGGGGCGGCCGTTGCCGAACTCGTAGTCCTGCAGCTTGCGCCACACGCCGTCCGTGCCCTGCTCGTACAGGGCGAAGGAACAGCAGGTCCAGGCGGCCTCGTACCCGGCGAGTTCCGCGTACGCCCGGTCCATCCCCGCCTCGGAGATGCCGTGGGCGACGGTGACGTGCGGGTGGTACGGGAACTGGAGCTCGCGGACGAGCGGCCCGGCCTCGTCCCGGATCAGCTGCTGGAGCTGGTCGCAGGCGCCGGCGCCCTCGACGAGCCGGACGAAGACGACCGGGGAGAGCGGGCGGAAGGTGCCGGTGCCCCCGAGGCGCACGGTGAACGGCCGGCAGCCGGCGGCGACGCCCGCGAGGTGCGCCCCGATCTCCGGCAGCCGGTCCTGCGTGACCTCCGTGGGCGGGACGAGCGTGACGTGGGTGGGAATGGCGTGCGCGGCGGGATCCCCGAAGCCCGCGCGCCGCTCCTGGAGCAGGCTGCCGTAGGGCTCCGGGACCGCGATCGAAACGCCGAGCGTTACGGTCCCCACGTCGTTCTCCTCCGTCATCCGTCGCGTCGTGTGCGGTGGTGGTGCCGCCGCCAGTGTGCGGCCTCCACCACCCTTGTGGCCAGGGTCCCCGGACTCAGTGCTTGGCGGGCAGGAAGCCCAGCCGGTCGTAGGCCTGGGCCAGCGTCTCCGCGGCGACGGCGCGCGCCTTCTCCGCGCCCTTGGCCAGGACCGAGTCCAGCGTCTCCGGGTCGTCCAGGTATTCCTGGGTGCGGGAGCGGAAGGGCGTGACGAAGTCCACCATCACCTCGGCGAGGTCGGTCTTCAGCGCCCCGTACATCTTGCCCTCGTAGCTCTTCTCCAGGTCGGCGATCGACGTCCCGGTGAGGGTGGACATGATGCCGAGGAGGTTGGAGACGCCGGCCTTGTTCTCCGGGTCGAAGCGGATGACCGTGTCGGTGTCGGTGACGGCGCTCCTGACCTTCTTCGCGGTGACCTTCGGGTCGTCCAGGAGGTTGATGAGGCCCTTGGGCGTGGAGGCCGACTTGCTCATCTTGACCGCCGGGTCCTGGAGGTCGTAGATCTTCGCCGTCTCCTTGAGGATGTACGGCTGCGGGATCGTGAAGGTCTGGCCGAAGCGGCCGTTGAAGCGCTCGGCGAGGTCGCGGGTGAGCTCGATGTGCTGGCGCTGGTCCTCGCCGACCGGGACCTGGTGGGCCTGGTAGAGGAGGATGTCCGCGACCTGGAGGATCGGGTAGGTGAAGAGGCCGACGGTGGCGCGGTCGGCGCCCTGCTTGGCGGACTTGTCCTTGAACTGGGTCATGCGGGAGGCCTCGCCGAAGCCGGTGAGGCAGTTCATGACCCAGCCGAGCTGGGCGTGCTCGGGGACGTGGCTCTGGACGAAGAGGGTGCAGCGCTCCGGGTCGAGGCCGGCGGCGAGGAGCTGGGCGACGGCGAGCCGGGTGTTGGCCCGGAGCTCGGCGGGGTCCTGCGGAACCGTGATCGCGTGGAGGTCGACGACCATGTAGAAGGCGTCGTGGGTCTCCTGGAGGGCGACCCACTGGCGGACGGCGCCGAGGTAGTTGCCGAGGTGGAACGAGCCTGCGGTGGGCTGGATTCCGGAGAGCACACGGGGACTGTCAGAGGCCATGCACATCATTCTCTCAGGTGTGGGACCCGGTCCCGTTCGGCCGGTGCGGTGCGGCCTGTCCTCCCGGCGGCGTCGGCGGGGGATGAGACGAGGAACACATTCCGGGAACGGGGCGCGCACGGCTCCTCCGAGGTCGTCCGCCCGTGCGCCGGTGGCGCGCGTGTTCGCCGGGGAGCGGGCGCGCCGTCACCGGAGGTTTCTTCGTCCGGCGCGCGACCGACGATATGAAGGGGGCCACACCACTCCCCGTGCCGCAGGACGAACGGAGATCCCGTGTCGAGGACGCAGAACGCGATCGCTTCCGCGGAGGCGCACAGCGCTCACAACTACCACCCCCTTCCGGTCGTCGTCGCCTCGGCGGACGGCGCCTGGATGACCGATGTCGAGGGCCGCCGCTACCTCGACATGCTCGCCGGCTACTCGGCGCTGAACTTCGGGCACGGCAACCCCCGGCTGATCGGGGCGGCGAAGGCGCAGCTGGACCGGGTGACGCTCACCTCGCGGGCCTTCCACCACGACCGGTTCGCGGAGTTCTGCGCGAGCCTGGCCGAGCTGTGCGGCAAGGAGGCGGTGCTGCCGATGAACACGGGCGCGGAGGCGGTGGAGACGGCCGTGAAGACCGCGCGCAAGTGGGGGTACGAGGTGAAGGGCGTGCCGGACGGGCACGCGAAGATCGTCGTGGCGGCGAACAACTTCCACGGCCGGACGACGACGATCGTCAGCTTCTCGACGGACCACGAGGCGCGGGACCACTTCGGCCCGTACACGCCGGGCTTCGAGATCGTGCCGTACGGGGACCTGACGGCGCTGGAGGCGGCGGTCACCGAGAACACGGTGGCGGTGCTCCTGGAGCCGATCCAGGGCGAGGCCGGGGTGCTGGTGCCGCCGGCGGGCTATCTGCGCGGGGTGCGCGAGCTGACCGCCCGGCGGAACGTGCTCTTCATGGCGGACGAGATCCAGTCGGGTCTGGGCCGCACCGGGAGGACGTTCGCCTGCGAGCACGAGGGCGTGGTGCCGGACGTGTACATCCTGGGGAAGGCGCTGGGCGGCGGTGTGGTGCCGGTGTCGGCGGTGGTCGCGGACCGTTCGGTGCTCGGCGTGTTCCGGCCGGGTGAGCACGGGTCGACCTTCGGCGGGAACCCGCTGGCCTGCGCGGTGGCCCTGGAGGTGATCGCCCTGCTGCGGACGGGCGAGTACCAGGAGCGGGCGGCCGAGCTGGGCGAGCACCTCCACGCGGAGCTGGGGCTGCTCGTGGGCGGGGGCGCGGTCCAGGCGGTGCGCGGGCGGGGGCTGTGGGCGGGGGTGGACATCGTGCCGTCCCGGGGCACGGGCCGGGAGATCTCCGAGCGGCTGATGGAGCGGGGCGTGCTCGTGAAGGACACGCACGGTTCGACGATCCGACTCGCGCCCCCGCTGGTGATCTCGAAGGAGGACCTGGACTGGGGCCTGGAGCAGCTGCGCGCGGTGCTGGCCGGCGGTTCCTGACCGTCCCCGCCGTCCCTGACCGTTCGCGGGCGTTCGCGGACGGTCCGGGTCGGGAGCGGCCGGTTCCGCCGCCCGTCAGAGGATGACGTGCGGCAGGAAGCGGGCGTACTCGTCGGTGACGAGCCCCGCCGACTCGCGGATGCCGAGCCCCGCCGCCTCGTTCTCGACCACCCACGCGCCCAGCACCACCCGGTTGCCGTCGAAGTCGGGCAGCGGGGCCAGCTCCTGGTAGCAGCACGGCTCGTCGCGTACGACGGGCTCGGCGCCGGCCTCGTGCAGGGTGACGCCCGCGCCCTCACGGCCGAGGAGCGGCTTGGCGGCCCAGCCGGTGGTCGCGGCGAGCTCGCGCGGACCGTCGAGGTAGGCGGCCAGCAGGTTCGGGTGGCCCGGGTTGAGCTCCCACAGGATCGCGAGGAGCGCCTTGTTGGAGAGGAGCATCTTCCACGCGGGCTCGATCCAGCAGGTGGTGCCGGTGCCGCCGCCGTTGTCGAGGGTGTCGAGGACGTACGGGCCGAAGCGGTCGGTGGTCAGCCACTCCCACGGGTAGAGCTTGAAGCAGCTGCGGATGAACCGCAGCCGGTCGTCCACGAAGCGGCGGGAGAGCCGGTCCCAGCCGATCCGCTCGACGGAGAGCGCCTCGGTGGCGAGCCCGGCCTGCTGGGCGGTCTCGCGCAGGTACGCGACCGTCATCAGGTCCTCGCCGAGCTCGTCGCCGTCGGAGTGGGCGAAGTGCACGGGGCCGGGCGGCAGCAGGTGCGCCTGCCGCTTCCAGGCGTCGACGAGCCGTTCGTGGAGCGAGTTCCACTGGTCGGCGCCGGGGAACCGCTCCTCCATCCAGAACCACTGGGGGCTGGCCGCCTCCACCAGGGAGGTGGGGGTGTCGGCGTTGTACTCCAGCATCTTCGCCGGGCCGCCCCGGCCGTCGTAGCGCAGGTCGAACCGGCCGTACAGGGACGGCAGTTCGGACCGGCGGCGCCAGGACTCGGCGACGCGGGACGCGACCCTCGGATCGGTGATGCCGAGCTCGGCGAACCGGTCCTTCTCGACGATGTGCGCCGCCGCCTCGAGGCAGAGCGCGTGCAGTTCCTCGACGACCTCCTCCAGCGCCTCCACCTCGGGCAGGGAGAAGCTGTAGTAGGCGCTCTCGTCCCAGTAGGGGCGCAGCGAACCGTCCGGGTAGCGGGTCAGGGGGTAGACGACCCCCTGCTCCTCCACGATCCGCTGCCAGTCGGGCCGGGGGTCGATGGTGTGCCGTTCCATGGGCCGGGCCCTCCTCAGCCGCCGCCGGAGCCCGAGCAGCCGAAACCGCCGGTGTCGACGGCCTTCTTGTCGAAGCTGCCCCCGCTCACCGTGCGGTCGCGGACGGAGCCGCCGTAGTAGTACTGGCCGCGGGCGGTGCTGCCGCTGCCGTCGTCGTCCTTGCCGCTCCGGCACTCGTACGAGGGCAGTTCCTCGCGCGTCAGCGGGTCCACGCACCGCCGGTCCGGTTCGGAACCGCACGCGGTGATCGTCGCCGCGAGCACACCCATCCCGCCGAGCACCACCGTGCTCGACCTCAGCCTCCGCATGTCCGTCGCCCTCCCCTTCGCGGTCGCGACCGTCGCGACCGCACAGTGTAGGCCGGTGCTTTCCGGCCGCACGCCACGGAGTGGTTCCGTCCCGGACGACATGGTCCGGTACGGGCGGCCGGGGCCGGGTCCCGGTGCCGGGAAGGCGAGCCGTCACGGTGCCGGCGGGACGGGGGCCGGGCCCGGGTCCTGCGGCAGGATCCGGCAGAGGGCCCGCAACGCGGCCTGCCAGCCGCTGTCCGGCGGGGTGGCGTAGCCGACGACGAGGCCGTCCAGGACGGGCGCGACGGAGGGGCGCCGGAACCGGTCGACCCCCTGGACGGCCAGCCCCTGCCAGGCGGCGGCGCGCAGCACCTCCTGTTCGGTGCCCGGCGGCAGGGCGAGGACGGCGTGCAGACCGGCCGCGATGCCCCCGACCCGGGTGTGCGGCGCGTGGGCCGCGACCGCCTCCACGAGCTGGTCCCGGCGCCGCCGGTAGCGCAGCCGCATGGCACGCACGTGCCGGTCGTACGCCCCCGAGCGCAGGAACTCCGCGAAGGCGAGCTGGTCGGTCGCGCTGGACACCCAGTCCACCGCTCCCTTCTCGGCCACCACGGCGTCGAGCAGCCGCTCGGGCAGCACCATCCACGCCAGTCGCAGCCCCGGCGCCAGGGACTTGCTGGCGGTGCCCAGGTAGACGACCCGCTCGGGGTCGAGCTGCTGAAGGGCGCCCACGGGCTGGCGGTCGTAGCGGAACTCGCCGTCGTAGTCGTCCTCCAGGACGACGCCGCCCGTGGCGCGCGCCCAGTCGACGACGGCGGCCCGCCGGTCGGGCGGCAGCGCCCCGCCCAGGGGGAACTGGTGGGCGGCCGTCATCAGGACGGCGCCGGCCGCGCGGAAGGCCGGGTCGTCCGTCAGGGACTCCACGCGCGTGCCGCGCGCGTCGTGGGGCAGCGCCGGGGTCGCGAGGCCGGCGCGCGTGAGGAGGTCGGCGTGGAGCCCCAGCCCGTACGACTCCACCGCCGCCGCCCGGACGCCCCCGGCCCGCAGCACCTGGCCGATGAGGGTCAGCCCGTGGACGAACCCGGCGCAGATCACGATCCGTTCGGGGCGGGCGTGCACGCCCCGGGCGCGGGCGAGGTACTCGGCGAGGACGGTGCGCAGCTCGGCGCGCCCGCGCGGATCCCCGTACCCGAAGGCCTCGTTGGGGGCGGCGGTCAGGGCGCGCCGGTAGGCCTTGAGCCATTCGGCGCGGGGGAAGGAGGCGAGGTCGGGGGTGCCGGCCTTGAGGTTGTGCAGGGGCCGGTCCGGGCGGGCGGGGCGCCGCGACGGCCGGGCGGCCGGGGCGGTGGAGGGCGGGGCCGGGGGCCGGGGCGCGGTGCGGGGGGCGACGCGGGTGCCGGAGCCCTGCCGGGCGGTGAGCCAGCCCTCGGCGACCAGTTCGGCGTACGCGTCGGCGACGGTGTTCCGGGCGATGCCGAGATCGGCGGCGAGGGACCGGGAGGACGGCAGCCGGGTGCCCGCCTCCAGGCGACCGCTGCGGACCGCCTCCCGCAGGGCGTCCATGAGGCCGGCCCGCAGCCGGGTGCCGCGCAGTTCCAGGTGGAGGTCGGCCCCGAAAGTG
Source organism: Streptomyces sp. (assembly GCF_031178505.1). GTDB lineage: Bacteria > Actinomycetota > Actinomycetes > Streptomycetales > Streptomycetaceae > Streptomyces > Streptomyces gulbargensis. The sequence continues at coordinate 9,693 of NZ_JAPSIW010000136.1, forward strand.
GCCCGGTCGTTCGCCATGGAAATGGACCATACCCGTGCGCCATCCCGCCCGTACGGTGAAGGGCATGACGACCACGACGGACACACGGCAGGGGCCCGGCGGCGCGACCACGGCGACCGGGCACGTCCACGAGCACACGCCCCGGATGGCCTTCGCCGAGCTGGTCCCGGACTTCTACCGGGCGATGCTCCGCCTGGAGGCGGCGGCCGCGAAGGACCTCGACCCCACCCTCCACCACCTGGTCAAGATCCGGGCCTCGCAGATCAACCGCTGCGCCTTCTGCATCGACATGCACAGCAAGGACGCGCTCGCGGAGGGCGAGACCGTCGAGCGGATCGTCCAGCTCTCCGCCTGGGAGGAGTCCCGGCACTTCTACACCGGGCGGGAGCTCGCCGCCCTCGCCCTGACCGAGGCCGTCACCGTCCTCACCGAGGGGTTCGTGCCGGACGCGGTGTACGAGGAGGCGGCGCGGCACTTCGAGGAGACGGAGCTGGCCCGGCTCCTCGCCGGCATCATCGCCATCAACGCCTGGAACCGGATCGGCGTCACCACCCGCATGGTCGCCGGCCACTACACCCCGCGCGCCGCCTCATGACGCCGGCGGCCGCCGCCGGGACCGGAGCGGCGGAGCGGGCGCGGCGCCTGCGGGAGCTGCACCGGGGCCGGCGCGCGCACGACCCCCTCGTCCTGCCGGGCCCGTGGGACGCGGCGAGCGCCCGCGCCTTCGAGACGGCGGGCTTCCCGGCCCTGGCCACGCCGAGCGCCGGGATCGCCGCCTCCCTCGGATACGAGGACGGGGCGACGCCGCCCGGCGAGATGTTCGCGGCCGTGACCCGGATCGTCCGCTCCGTCTCCGTACCCGTCACGGCGGACCTGGAGGGCGGGTACGGCCTCCCGGCGGCGGAACTGGTCGAGCGGGTGCGGGAGTCCGGTGCCGTCGGCGTCAACCTGGAGGACACCGACCGGGCGACCGGCGGCCTCAAGGACGCGGGGGAGCACGCGGAGTGGCTGGCGCGGGTGCGGGACGCGGCGGGCCCGGACCTGTTCGTCAACGCGCGGGTCGACGCCTATCTCCGGGGAGGCCCGGACCCGGCCGGGGAGGCCCTCGTCCGTGCCCGCCTCTACGCGGCGGCGGGCGCCGACGGCGTGTACCCCATCGGGGCCCCGCCCGCCGACCTGCCGGCCCTGCGCGGCACCGTCGGGAACCTGTCCCTCAACGCCCTGGCCGTCCCGGGCGGCCCGTCCTTCGCCGAGCTCGGCCGCCTCGGCGCCGACCGCGTCACCTTCGGCGCCGCCCTGCTGCGCCGCGCGGTCGGCGGTCTCGCGGACCTGGCGGCGGAACTCCGGGCGGGGCACCTCACGGGCTGAGGGCCCCGCGCCGGGTCAGGACGTGCCGGGCCGGAAGAACTCCAGGGCGACGCGCAGGTGCTCGCGCTGCCGGGGCCAGTCGGTCTCCGGCCCCGCGGCCAGGACCGCGTAGTGGGTGCCGTCCGGGGCCGTGAAGGCCCGGTCGACGACCTTGCGGCGGGTGCCGTCCTCGCGGTCGTAGGCGTACACCAGCTCGGCGGCGTCCGCCGGGGCGTCCGGTTCGCCGCCGACCCGGCGGAGGCCGATCTCCTCGTAGCCCGGCTTGTTGGCGCGGCCGTCGGCGGAGACCCCGCTCAGGGCCTCGTACGGCGTCAGGCCGGGCTCCCGGATCACGAAGACCTGCAGGAGGCTCCGTCCGTCGGGGGCGTTGTAGAAGACGCCCTGATCGGACTCGGTGCGGTCCCAGCCCTCGGGGACCGCGATCGTGAAGCCGCCGGTGTCGTCGACGGTCCGGTAGCCGGCCGGGGGCGCGGTCCCGGTCGGGGTCGTCGTCGGTGTGGGGGCCGAGGACGGCTCCAGGGGCGGGTCCGTGGACGGCTCCGGCTCGGCGGTCACCGGTGCGGAGACGGAGGCCGGCGGCTCGCCGGCCACGGGTTCCGCGCCGTCACCGCCGAGGAACAGCCGGCTCCCGACGACGCCCGCCACCAGGACCGCGGCGACGGCTCCGGCCACGGCCACCGCGCGCCGGGGCACCCGCCCGAGCAGCCGCGAGGCCGTCCACGCGGGCGACCCGGCGTGCTCCCACCGCCCGC
>NZ_JAPSIW010000819.1 GCF_031178505.1 Streptomyces sp.
GCTCCTGCCGGTACGAGCGGCGCATCGCCTTCAGGATGGTGTCCGAGCCGGACTGGAGCGGCATGTGCAGCTGCGGCATGACGTTGGGGGTCTCGGCCATCGCCGCGATCACGTCGTCGGTGAAGTCGCGCGGGTGCGGGGAGGTGAACCGGACCCGCTCCAGGCCCTCGATCTTCCCGCAGGCGCGCAGCAGCTTGGAGAAGGCCTCGCGGTCGCCGATGTCGGAGCCGTACGCGTTGACGTTCTGACCGAGGAGGGTGATCTCGGAGACGCCCTCGGCGACCAGTGCCTCGATCTCGGCGAGGATGTCGCCGGGGCGGCGGTCCTTCTCCTTGCCGCGCAGGGCCGGGACGATGCAGAACGTACAGGTGTTGTTGCAGCCGACGGAGATGGAGACCCAGGCCGCGTACGCGGACTCGCGGCGGGTCGGCAGCGTGGAGGGGAACGCCTCCAGGGACTCGGCGATCTCGATCTGCGCCTCCTCCTGCACGCGGGCGCGCTCCAGGAGGACCGGCAGCTTGCCGATGTTGTGCGTGCCGAAGACCACGTCGACCCAGGGGGCCTTCTTGACGATGGTGTCGCGGTCCTTCTGCGCGAGGCAGCCGCCCACGGCGATCTGCATGCCGGGGCGCGTGGTCTTCATGGGGGCGAGCCGGCCGAGGTTGCCGTAGAGCTTGTTGTCGGCGTTCTCGCGGACCGCGCAGGTGTTGAAGACGACGACGTCGGCGTCGCCGTCCGAGCCGCCGGGGGCGCGGACGTAGCCGGCGTCCTCCAGCAGACCGGAGAGCCGCTCGGAGTCGTGGACGTTCATCTGGCACCCGTAGGTGCGGATCTCGTAGGTCTTGGGTACCTCAACGCTCACTGCGGGGCTCCGGTCGCTGCTGCTCGTCATGCGTCCAAGGGTAGGCGGTCCGGGAGAGGCCTCCGTCCGGCGGAGCGGGCCGGGCGCCCGCCGCCGCCGGGCCGCCGCCCCCGGGCGGTTTCACGACGAGGTTCCCTGTGGTGCGGTTTTCCGCAGGGTCGGGGGTACGGGGAACGGCACGGGACCGGGCGGGAAGACGCATACCGCCGCCGGGCCGGCGTTCCTAGCGTGGAGGACACCGGCGCGGACACCGCTCCGGTTCCCTTGCCCCGTCCCCTGCCGACTCGGAGTCCCACGATGCGTCTTCTGTCCTCGGTCACCACCGCCGCCCGGGAGCCCCTGACCGGTCCGCCGGGAGAGATCCTCGCCCAGGCCGCCGAACCCGCCGGCGGGGTGGCCGGCTGGGCGGCCGACCTGGTCGAGACCCTGGGCGGGCCGGGGGCCGGGCTCGCCATCGCCCTGGAGAACCTCTTCCCGCCGCTGCCGAGCGAGGTGATCCTCCCGCTGACCGGCTTCGCCGCCGGGCAGGGCGCGATCACACTCGTCTCCGCCCTCTTCTGGACGACGCTCGGCTCGGTGGTCGGCGCGGTGGCGCTGTACTGGATCGGCGCGCTGTTCGGCCGCGAGCGCATGTACGCCCTCTGGGAGCGGCTGCCGCTGGTGAAGGTGTCGGACCTGGAACGCACCGAGGAGTGGTTCGGCCGGCACGGCACCAAGGCGGTGTTCCTGGGGCGGATGGTGCCGATCTTCCGCAGCCTCATCTCGGTGCCGGCCGGCCTCGAACGCATGCCGACGCACGTCTTCCTCCTCCTCACCGCCCTCGGCAGCCTCATCTGGAACAGCGTCCTGATCACGGCCGGTTATCTGCTCGGCGACCAGTGGGACCTGGTGGAGCGGTACGTGGGGATCCTGTCGAAGGTGGTCCTCGTCCTCGTGGTGGTGGCGGTGGGCGCCTGGATCGCGGTACGGGTCCGGGGGCGCCGCTCGGGCGCGGACTCCGGTTCCGGTTCGGGGTCGGCGTCCGGTCGGGGCGGACAGCGCGACCGGGCGCGCGGGCGGCAGGCGCAGCACCGCCGGACGCCGTGAGCGGAAGGACCCGGCGTGAGGTCCGGCGGACGGCGGCTCCCGCGGACGGGGCACGGACGGGCCCCGGCGCTCCCGGCCCCGGCTCCCGCTCCGGTCGGCCCGGGGCGGCTCCCGGACGATCTTGTCCGGCCCCGGCGCCCGCACTAGGGTCGGGTGCCGTGGGGCAGGACGGAGAAGGCGAGCCGACGGCGCCGGCCGTCCGTCGGGGTGCCGCGCCGCGGGCCCTCGGCGTCCTCGCGGGCGTTCCGACCGCCCTCCTCGCCGTCCTCCACCTGCTGCTCGTGGGCGGCGGGCTCGGTCCCTTCCTCCTGTGGCCCCGCACGCGGGTGCGTGCCCTGGCGGTCCTGGTGGCCGGGGCGCGGCGGCTCGCGGGCCTGGAGCGCGCCCGGCGGGCCTTCTTCTTCGGCGACCGCTTCCCCGCCGCGTACGAGACCTCCGACCGGCGGTTGCTGCGGTACGTGGCGGTGCGCGGCTGGACCGGGCTGGTGTGCGGGGTCGTGCTCGGGCTGCTCGGCTTCGGCGCCGCCCTGGCCGCCCTGCTCGCGGTGGCGGTGGTCCGTGGCTCGGTCGGCTGGGCGGAGCTGCTCGGCCAGCTGCTCCTCGGCGGAGTGCTGCTGTTCCTCGACGTCCAGGGCCTGTACGCGCTGACCGCCCTGGACGCGCGCCTCGCCCGCGACTGCTTCGGCCCGTCCGAGGGCGAGCTGCTGCGCCGGCGGATCGACGAACTCGCGGGCAGCCGGGCCGCCGTGGTGCAGGCCGTGGACACCGAGCGGCGGCGCATCGAGCGCGACCTGCACGACGGGGTCCAGCAGCGCCTGGTGGCCCTCGCCATGCTGATCGGACGGGCACGCAGGGGCCGGGAGCGGGACCCGGGGCGGGCGGACGCGCTGCTGCGCCAGGCGCACGAGGAGGCGCGCGGGGTCCTGGCCGAACTGCGGGACGTGGCCTGGCGCGTGTACCCCTCGGCCCTCGACAGCCTCGGCCTCGAAGAGGCGCTGGGCGGGGTGGCACAGCGGTGCGCGCTGCCGCTGCTGATCCGGTTC
>NZ_JAPSIW010000820.1 GCF_031178505.1 Streptomyces sp.
GCCGCTTCCTGATCCGGCCTGATCGACAAGACACGAGCGGGGCGCCCCGGCGCGGGGAAGCCCGCCGCCGACCGATGAGTTTCCGGCGGGCTGCCGGTCTCACCTGCCAGAAGCCCGCCACCGGGCGACCGACACCGGGGCCGCGTGCCCCCGGACCCGAGGATCTCCGATGCGTACCCTGATCAGCTCCGCCTTCGTCTCGCTCGACGGTGTCATGGAGGCGCCGGGCGGCGAGCCCGGTTACCGGAACGCCGGCTGGACCTTCAAGGACATCGCGTTCCTGCCCGAGGCGTACGAGATCAAGGGACGCGAGCAGGAGGAGGCCTCGGCCATGCTGCTCGGCCGGGTCAGCTACGAGGCGTTCAGCGCCGTGTGGCCCGGCATGGAGGACTTCGCCGGCTACAAGGTCATGCCGAAGTACGTCGTCTCGACCACCCTCGCCGACGGTGACCTGGTGACCGGCTGGGGCGAGACGACGATCCTGCGCTCGCTCGACGAGGTCGCCGCCCTGAAGGAGACGGACGGCGGCCCGGTCATCGTCCACGGCAGCGCCACCCTGAACCGGGCCCTCGCCGACGCGGACCTGATCGACCGCTACCACCTGGTGGTCTTCCCGGTCCTGCTGGGCGCGGGCAAGCGCCTGTTCAGCACCGCCGACAAGGACGCCCGGAAGCTCCGGCTGGTCGAGCACGAGGCGTACGCGAACGGTGTCCAGAAGAACGTCTTCGACGTCGTCCGCTGAGGCGGCGGTCCCTCTAGGCCGGGACCTTCCGGTCGACCCACCGCCAGGCGGCCTCCAGGAGCGCCGCTCCCGCCGCCGCCACGGCGACCGCCGCCCACGGCATGGTCGCACCCACCAGCTTCAGGGCGAAGAACTCCTGGAGCCAGGGCACGACGAGGACCAGGAGGAACGCGCCGCCCATGGCGGCGACCAGGGCGATCCGCCACCACGTGTAGGGGCGGGCGATGATCGCCAGCACCCACATGGACACCAGGAAGAGGGTGAGGGTGGCGGCGCTGGTCTCGGCGTTCAGCGCGTCCGGGCCGGTGTAGTGGTGCCGGGCGAGGAGGTACGTCGTGAAGGTGGCCGCCGCCGCGATGACGCCGCCGGGGATCGCGTACCGCATCACCCGGCGCACGAAGTTCGGTTTCGCCCGCTCCTTGTTGGGCGCGAGGGCCAGGAAGAAGGCCGGGACGCCGATGGTGAGGGTGGAGAGCAGGGTCAGGTGCCGCGGCAGGAACGGGTACTCGACCTGGGTGCAGACCACCAGGATCGCCAGCAGCACCGAGTAGACCGTCTTGGTGAGGAAGAGGGTGGCGACGCGGGTGATGTTGCCGATGACCCGCCGGCCCTCGGCGACCACGGAGGGGAGGGTGGCGAAGCTGTTGTTCAGGAGCACGATCTGCGCGACCGCCCGGGTCGCCTCCGAGCCCGAGCCCATGGAGACGCCGATGTCGGCGTCCTTGAGCGCGAGGACGTCGTTCACGCCGTCCCCGGTCATGGCGACGGTGTGCCCGTGGGACTGGAGCGCGGCCACCATGTCCCGCTTCTGCTGCGGGGTGACGCGCCCGAAGACGGCGTTCCCGTCGAGGACCTTCGCCATCTCCTCCCGGTCGTCGGGCAGCTTCCGCGCGTCGACCGTGTTCTCCGCGCCCGGCAGGCCGAGCTTGCCCGCCACCGCGCCGACGGAGACCGCGTTGTCGCCGGAGATCACCTTCGCGGCGACGTCCTGGTCGGCGAAGTAGGCGAGGGTGTCGGCGGCGTCGGGCCGCAGCCGCTGCTCCAGGACCACGAGGGCGGTGGCGCGGGTGTCGGCGGCCACGTCGGGGGAGTCGAGCTCGCGGGTGGTGCGGGCCAGCAGCAGGACCCGCAGGCCCTGCTCGTTGAGGTGGTCGATCTCGGTGAGCACCGGGTCCCCGGGCGGCAGCAGCACGTCGGGCGCGCCGAGCAGCCAGGCGGACTCCTCGCCGTTGCCCTCGCTGAACGCGGCCCCGCTGTACTTGCGGGCGGAGGAGAAGGGCAGCGCGTGGACGCAGCGCCAGTCCTCGGCGTCGGGGCAGGCGTCGATGATCGCCTGGAGGGAGGCGTTGGGGCGCGGGTCGGACGCGCCGAGCGCGCCGAGCACCTTCCGTACGTAAGCCTCGTCGGCGCCGTTCAGCGTCCGCAGCTCGGTGACGTCCATGCCGCCCTCGGTGAGGGTGCCGGTCTTGTCGAGGCAGACGACGTCGACGCGGGCGAGGCCCTCGATGGCGGGCAGCTCCTGCACGAGGCACTGCTTGCGGCCGAGCCGGATGACGCCGATGGCGAAGGCGACGGAGGTGAGGAGCACCAGGCCCTCGGGGATCATGGGGACGATGCCGCCGACGGTGCGGGCGATCGAGTTCTTGAAGTCGGTGTCCTTGACGACGAGCTGGCTGATGACGAGGCCGGTCGCGGTCGGGACCATCATCCACGTGACGTACTTGAGGATGGTGGAGATGCCGCTGCGCAGCTCGGAGTGGACGAGGGTGAAGCGGGACGCCTCCTCGGCGAGCTGGGCGGCGTAGGCCTCGCGGCCGACCTTGGTGGCGGTGAAGGCGCCGCCGCCGGCGACGACGAAGGAGCCGGACATGACGGTGTCGCCGGGCTGCTTCACGACCGGGTCGGCCTCGCCGGTGAGGAGGGACTCGTCGATCTCCAGGCTGTCGGCCTCGGCGACGACGCCGTCGACGACCACCTTGTCGCCCGGTCCGAGCTCGATGAGGTCGCCGAGGACGATCTCGGAGGTGGAGATCTCGCCGGAGAGGCCGTCGCGGCGGACGGTGGGCCTGGCCTCTCCGATGACGGCGAGCCCGTCGAGGGTCTTCTTGGCGCGGAGCTCCTGGATGATGCCGATGCCGGTGTTGGCGAGGATGACGAAGCCGAAGAGGCTGTCCTGGATCGGCGCGACGAACAGCATGATCACCCAGAGGACGCCGATGATGGCGTTGAAGCGGGTGAGGACGTTGC
>NZ_JAPSIW010000821.1 GCF_031178505.1 Streptomyces sp.
GAGGTCCTCGAGATCGGCGACGCAGGCGTCGGTGAACCGCTCGTCGGTGTACTGGGCGTACGGGCCGCGCGTGCGGACGCCGCCGTGCACGTACAGGGTCTGGAGGGGCGACAGGCTCGTGGGGGACCAGGAACGGTTGCCGGTGATGCCGACGGTGGAGAAGGAACGGCCGTGGTAGCTGTTGCGCATCGCCAGGATCTGGTTCGACCGGCGGTACGTGGTGGCGAGGAGGAGGGCCGTGTCGTTGGCCTCGGTGCCCGAGGTGGTGAAGAAGACGCGGGCGTCGGGGATGCCGGAGAGGGCGGCGATCCGTTCGGCGAGCTCCACCATGGGGCGGTTGAGGTAGAGGGTGGAGGAGTGGATGATCCGCCCGGCCTGCTCGGCGATGGCCTTGGTGACCTCGGGGAGCGCGTGGGCGGTCATGGTGGTGAGGATGCCGCCGAAGAAGTCGAGGTACTTGCGGCCTTCGGCGTCCCAGACGTGACGGCCCTCGCCGTGGGTGATCTCCAGCGGCTCGCGGTAGTAGAGGGCGAGCCAGTCGGGGGCGACGGCGCGGTGCCGTTCGTAGAGGCCGCTCACGGCTTCACCAGCCCGTCGTACGCGTCGGGGCGGCGGTCCCGGTAGAACGCCCACTGGCGGCGGACCTCCCCGATCAGGCCGAAGTCCAGGTCCCGGACAACGAGTTCCTCCTCCTTGTCGGAGGCGACGTCCCCGACGAACCGGCCCCGCGGGTCGACGAAGTAGCTGGTGCCGTAGAAGTCGTTGTCGCCGTACTCCTCGACCCCGACGCGGTTGATGGCGGCGACGAAGTACTCGTTGGCGACGGCGGCCGCGGGCTGCTCCAGCTGCCAGAGGTGGGAGGAGAGGCCGCGGTGGGTGGCGGACGGGTTGTAGACCAGCTGGGCTCCGTTGAGGCCGAGTTGGCGCCAGCCCTCGGGGAAGTGGCGGTCGTAGCAGATGTAGACGCCGACCTTGCCGACGGCGGTGTCGAAGACGGGCCAGCCGGCGTTCCCCGGGCGGAAGTAGTACTTCTCCCAGAAGCCCTTGACCTGCGGGATGTGGTGCTTGCGGTACTTGCCGAGGTACGTGCCGTCGGCGTCGATCACGGCCGCCGTGTTGTAGTGGAAGCCCTCGCTCTCGACCTCGAACACCGGGACCACGATCACCATGCCGGTCTCCCGCGCGAGCTCCCGCATCCGGCGGACGGTCGGGCCGTCGGGGACGAGCTCGGCCCAGCGGTAGTGCTCCGGCTCCTGGACCTGGCAGAAGTAAGGGGCGTTGAACACCTCCTGGAAGCCGATCACCCGGGCTCCCTGCCGGGCGGCCTCCCGGGCGTGCTCCTCATGTTTGGCGATCATGGATTCGGTGTCGCCGGTCCAGGTCGCCTGCACGAGCGCGGCGCGTACGACGTCGGACATGAGCTGCTCCTTCGGCACGGCGTCGATGAGCCTCTACGCACGTAGACGCGATGCGTAGGAAGAGAACGTAAGCCCCGTCACACCCCGGAGCAAGACCACTGCCGCGAAGCATTCGAGTCGATCATGTTTCATACCCGAGTGGTCCACAACGGACATCCGTCGGTACACAGCGACATCCGTTCGGTACGGAGCGTTCAGCCGGGCCCGCGTCTTCGGACGCTCAGAAGCTCACGACGATCCCGGTGTGCGGGCGCCGGCCGAGCCGGACGGCCGTCGCCGGCAGGTCCACGAGCCAGAACTGCCAGGTGTACTTGCGGCCCAGGAGCCGGCGGACCCGGCGCGGCTCCTCCCCCGTCACGAGCCGCGCCGTCCCCCGCACCCGCGCGGCGCCCTCGGAGACGTTCCCGCGCACGTCGCAGACGGCCACCTCGACGGCCGGGTCGGCGCGCAGCCGCTTGACCTTCCAGGAGTCGGTCCGGGTCCAGGCGTACAGCTCCTCGCCGTCGACGGCGTACCAGACGGGCGTCGCGACCCCCGTCCCGTTCTTCCGGAAGGTGGTCAGACTGACGTAGCGGCCGTGCCGCAGCTCCTCGGGCATCATGCCCGGAGCCTATGCGGCGCCCCGCGGGGCGCCGCGGCGGGCACTTCCGACGCGGGCACTTCCGGGGCGGGCACCTCAGGGTTGGCCGCGCCGCCCCGGCTCCGGTCAGCGCGAGCCGCGCCGCCAGAACCGTCCGCCCCGCTCCGAACGGGCCTGCGCGCCCCCGGACTTCGGCCGGACCTCCAGGGACCAGCGCCCCTCGGCGCTGTGGACGGCGAGGAGCAGGGGCCCCTCGGGCAGCGCGACGGTGGTCCTGACCCGCTCGTCCGCCTCGTTGACCACCAGATGGCCGTTGGCGTCCGGCTCGTAGCCGTGCACGTGGAAGTACACGCTGCCGTCCCCCTCGCCGCGCAGGCGCGCGAGGAGGTCGGCGGCCGGGCCGGTGTGCAGCAGCACATCGGCGCCCCGTCCCTCGGCGCCCGCGCCCAGCGGGTCCACGGCGGAGACGGGGCGCACCGCGACGGTCCACTCCGCGCCCGGGGCCGCGTCGACCCGCAGACGCAGCGGTGTGCGGCCGTCGTGGTCCAGGAGCGACCGTCCCGAGAAGTCGTCCAGACCGGTGTTGAACAGCAGGTGGTCGTTCCGGCGGCGGTGGTTCAGGGTGTGCACCGAGAAGTAGCCCTCACCTGCGCGCTCCGCGTCGACGAGGACGAAGCCGGGCGGCACGGGGACGTCGACGGTGATGTCGGTCCTGCCCTTGCCGCTGCGGACGAACTCCGGGAAGTCGCCGCCGAAGCCCCAGGGGCCGCCGAAACCCTTCTCCTTCCGGCGGTCGCCGGCGGCCGCGTCCCGGGGGGCGGGGATGTCGCCCTCCCCGCCGGCGGCCGGCGCCCCGGCCTCCTTGCCGACGATCAGGGGCTCGGGGCCCGTGGCGACCGGGGCCACCTCCGCCGCCGGCGCTTCCGCCACCCCGACGGCGGCCGGTGCGGGGGCGGGCTGCGCGACCGGTTCGGGGGCCGGCCCGGGAAGG
>NZ_JAPSIW010000137.1 GCF_031178505.1 Streptomyces sp.
AGTACTCCTCGCTCGCCACCGCCTTCTGCCCGCCGGAGTTCACGGTCGGTGAGCTGCGCAGGGTGTACGAGGCGGTCTGGGGCGTGTCCCTCGATCCGCGCAACTTCCACCGGAAGGTGACGGGTACACCCGGCTTCCTCGTCCCGGCCGGGGGTACCACGACCCGTCAGGGAGGGCGGCCCGCCCAGTTGTTCAGGGCGGGTGGTGCGACCCTGCTCAACCCGCCCATGCTGCGTCCGGAGGTCTGACAGAAGGCGGGACCACTGCCCCACGGCCCCACCCTGCGCCGAAAGTCCGAAATGTAGCGTTATCTTGCTGCGGTAGCGCCGCCCTGCCGCGGAGCGGTGACCTCAACCGCGAGAGAAGCGATGCTCCAGGCCATCGGACTCACCAGCACCCCCCGCCGTGGTCGCCCTCCGGCTGTGGACGACCTCACCTTCGAGGCCCGGCCGGGCCACGTGACCGCCCTCCTCGGCCCGCCGGGCTCCGGCAGGACCACGGCCCTCCGGCTCATGCTCGAACTCGAACCGGGCCGCGGGATCACGTACTTCAGAGGCCGGCCACTGCACCGGATCGCCCACCCGGCGCGTGAGGTCGGCGTCCTCCTCGGTGACGTCCCTGGGCACCCCTCCCGGACGCTGAGGAGCCAGTTGCGCATGCTCGGTGCGGCGGCCGGGGCCCCGGTCGCGCGGGTGGAGGAGCTGGTCCGCGCCCTCGGGCTGGCCGAATTCGAGGGAAGCCGCCTCGGCACCCTCCCGCGCGGTGCGGAACGCCGACTCGGCCTGGCGTGCGCCCTGTTGGGCGACCCTCACGCCCTGCTGCTCGACGAGCCGACGGCCGGCCTCTCCCCGGCCGAGAGCGCCTGGATCCACCGCCTCCTGCGGGCGCACGCGGAGGGCGGCGGGACGGTTCTCTACACCACCGGTGACCCCAGGGACGCCGCCAGGAACGCGGACCGGGTGGTGTCCCTGGTCGGCGGCCGGCAGGCCGCCGACCAGGACGTCACGGAGTTCGCCCGCACCAGGCTGCGCCCCCGGGTCGCCGTCCGCACCCCGCACGCCGCCCGCCTCGCCGCGGCCCTGACCCAGGAAGCGCGGGCCGCCCGGCGGCCGGTCGAGGTGGTCGCGGAGTCCGGCAACCGCCTGTCCGTGTACGGCAGCGACTGCGCGGCGATCGGGGAGACGGCCTTCCGGCACGGCGTGCTCGTCCACCGGCTCACCGAGGAGACCGGCCCGGCCCCGACGGCCGAGCTCCCCGGAGCCGGAGCCGGAGCCGGAGCGGGGCCCCCGGCCTCCACGCTTCCCCGCCCGGCGTCCGGGGCCACGCCGGCGTCCCGCGGGCGCGACGCCCCGGCACCCGGGGCCGCCGCCCGCAGGCCCGCCCGGTCGCCGCTGCGTCCGCTGCGGTACGAGGTCCGCCGGCTCACCGGCGTACCCGCCACCCCTCTCGTCCTGGTCGGCGCCCTCGTCGCCTCCGTCGTGTGCGCCCTGCTCCTCGGGCGCGGCGGCCGGACCGATCTCCCGGCGGTGCTGGCCGGCTGGCCGGCGCTCTTTCCGCTGCCGCCGGCGGCCCTCGGGGCGGGGCTTCTCGGCGCCTTCTCCTTCGGGGAGGAGTACCGCTACCCCGCCCTCACCTCCGGACGCGGCGCCGTGCCCCGCAGGCTGGGACTGCTGCTGGCCAAACTGGCGGTGGCGGCGGCGGTCGCGGTCCTTCTCGGGACGGTGGCCGTGGCGGCCGACCTCGGGGCGCTGAGGCTGTTCTTCGGTGGCGAGTTGATCTCCGTACCGCCGAACTGGCCGTCCATGGGCGCACGTTGGCTGGGCCTGCTCGTCGGCTGTGCCTGGGCGGGAGTGCTCGGGGCGGGGGTGTTCCGGGCGGCCGCCGCCGGGGTGGCCGCCGTCCTCGCCGTTCCCGTCGCCTTCGTCCCGCTGTTGCAGACGGTGCTCACGGGGCCCTCGGTCCGCTCGGTCGCAGGACTCCCCGCGCGGCTCCGTGAGTTCGCGGGCCCCCTGTGGCCCCCGGCCGTGGACCGCTGGCTGAAGGGGGCGCTGAGCGTGCTCGGCCAGCCCTCGGGGATGGCCCTCTCGCTCACCTTGAGCGGTCTCCTCTGCGCATATGTGCTCACGGGGCTTCGCCGGAACGCCCGTTGGTGATCACTCCGGACGTGAAACCGTCCGAATCTTCGACAACTCCCATGAAGGGTGCCGTTTATGTCCGGGTAATCGTCAATTGTGTAGCAGGTGCTGATCACCCTTTCGTGTGCTTTTCACCAAAGACCTCAAGGGAGATGGAGGGCACGCCGACAAAGGATGCGTGAGTACCCTTGCGCACACCATGATGACCGCCGCCCGCTCCGTCGAGTCCGGCCTCGGCGCCCCGGGCGATCTCGACCGCTACACCTACACGGAGGCGCCCGGGGCCGACCGCGTGGCCCCGTCCTCCTGGGAAGGGGTGGAAACCGACCTGGGACGGGTCGGCCGCCGCGCCACCGGCAGCCGCGGACGGGGCCTGCACGGGCAGCTCGTCCAGCAGCTCGGCCAGATGATCGTCTCCGGGGACCTCGGCGCGGACCGCCCCCTCGTCCCCGAGGAGATCGGCCAGCGCTTCGAGGTCTCCCGCACGGTCGTGCGCGAGTCGTTGCGCGTCCTGGAGGCCAAGGGCCTCGTCAGCGCCCGCCCCAACGTCGGCACCCGGGTCAGGCCCGTCAGCGACTGGAACCTCCTCGACCCCGACATCATCGAGTGGCGCGCCTACGGCCCCCAGCGTGACGACCAGCGCCGCGAGCTGAACGAGCTCCGCTGGACGATCGAGCCCCTGGCGGCCCGCCTCGCCGCCGGCCACGGCCGGGAGGACGTCCAGCAGCGTCTCGCCGACATGGTCGAGATCATGGGGCACGCGTACGCGCAGGGCGATGCCCTCACCTTCTCCCGGGCCGACACCGAGTTCCACTCGCTCCTCATCCAGCTCGCCGGAAACCGGATGCTGGAGCACCTCTCCGGCATCGTGGCCGCGGCGCTCCAGGTGTCCGGGGGTCCGGTCACCGCCTGCGACCGACCCGGCGAGGCCTGCCTCACGCACCACGCCCGGATCGTCGACGCGCTCGCCGCGGGCGACGCCCACGGCGCCGAGACGGCCATGCGGCAGCTGCTGACGGTCCACCCCGAGGTGGAGCGCGTCGTCCCCGCCCCCCGCGAACACTGACCGGCGGTCCATGGCCGGGAGTGCGGAGATCCGCGCGTCGCGTGCCGCCGGCCCGAGCGCGGTCCGGGGAGCCCGGCGGGGTTCCCCGGGGAGCGCCAGGCGCCGGTGGCACGGAATGTGTACCTATCCTCCTCTTTGGACAGGTTCCGTCCTGCGTGGGGTGTGACTCGGGCCACGAAGATTGGGCGTAACACTCCTCCGACCCGTGCGATGACCTAAGAGGTGACGGCCGAGGAAGGAATACAGCAGCCGACGGAGGCGCTGTGCAGTTCCCCGGTCCAGCCCGCGCCGTCGGCACATTCCCCGCCGACGTCGTCGGCTCCGGCCCGATCAGGGCGGGGCCGGAAGCCGTTTCCATCGTTCCGAGAGGTTGTTCGTGTCGGCCAGCACATCCCGTACGCTCCCGCCGGAGATCGCCGAGTCCGAGTCTGTGATGGCGCTCATCGAGCGGGGAAAGGCTGATGGGCAGATCGCCGGCGATGACGTGCGTCGGGCCTTCGAGGCTGACCAGATTCCGCCAACCCAGTGGAAGAATGTTCTGCGCAGCCTCAATCAGATCCTCGAGGAAGAGGGTGTGACGCTGATGGTCAGTGCAGCGGAGTCGCCGAAGCGCGCCCGCAAGAGCGTCGCAGCGAAGAGTCCTGCCAAGCGCACCGCCACCAAGACCGTCACCGCCAGGTCGACCGTGACGAAGTCGACCGTCGCGTCCGGCGCGGCGGCCCCGGCGGGCGAGAGCACCGACCCGTCCGACGAGGCCGGGGCGCCCGCCAAGAAGGCGGCCGCGAAGAAGACCGTCGCCAAGAAGGCCACGGCCAAGAAGACCGTCGCGAAGAAGACGGCGGCCAAGAAGACCGCGTCGAAGAAGGACGCCGACGAGCTGCTCGAGGGTGAGGAGCTGCTCGAGGACGTCGCGCCCGGCAAGGGCGAGGACGAGGAGGCCGAGGGCGAGAACAAGGGCTTCGTGCTGTCCGACGAGGACGAGGACGACGCTCCCGCCCAGCAGGTCGCCGTGGCCGGTGCCACCGCCGACCCGGTCAAGGACTACCTGAAGCAGATCGGCAAGGTCCCGCTGCTCAACGCCGAGCAGGAGGTCGAGCTCGCCAAGCGCATCGAGGCCGGTCTGTTCGCCGAGGACAAGCTGGCCAACTCCGACAAGCTCGCCCCGAAGCTCAAGCGCGAGCTGGAGATCATCGCCGAGGACGGCCGCCGGGCCAAGAACCACCTTCTGGAGGCCAACCTCCGACTGGTCGTCTCGCTGGCCAAGCGGTACACGGGCCGCGGCATGCTCTTCCTGGACCTGATCCAGGAGGGCAACCTGGGTCTGATCCGCGCCGTCGAGAAGTTCGACTACACCAAGGGCTACAAGTTCTCCACGTACGCCACCTGGTGGATCCGTCAGGCGATCACCCGCGCCATGGCCGACCAGGCCCGCACCATCCGTATCCCGGTGCACATGGTCGAGGTCATCAACAAGCTCGCGCGCGTGCAGCGCCAGATGCTCCAGGACCTGGGCCGTGAGCCCACCCCGGAGGAGCTGGCCAAGGAGCTCGACATGACCCCGGAGAAGGTCATCGAGGTCCAGAAGTACGGCCGTGAGCCGATCTCGCTGCACACCCCTCTGGGTGAGGACGGCGACAGCGAGTTCGGTGACCTCATCGAGGACTCCGAGGCGGTCGTTCCGGCGGACGCGGTCAGCTTCACGCTCCTCCAGGAGCAGCTGCACTCGGTCCTGGACACGCTCTCCGAGCGCGAGGCGGGCGTCGTCTCGATGCGCTTCGGCCTCACCGACGGCCAGCCGAAGACGCTGGACGAGATCGGCAAGGTCTACGGCGTGACCCGTGAGCGGATCCGCCAGATCGAGTCGAAGACGATGTCGAAGCTGCGTCACCCGTCGCGTTCGCAGGTTCTGCGCGACTACCTCGACTGATCGAAAGCGCGACCGAAGGGCCCGGCCCCCCGAAAGGGGGAACCGGGCCCTTCGGCGTGCGCGGGTGCGGGCTCTCCGTGTGTGCTGGACGCTGGGTGAACCGACAACAGCGGAGAGTCAGGAGGCTCCATGCGTGGTCCCTTCGCACGAGCAGTGGCAGGTGCCCTCGGCGTGATCGTGGCGGCGGCGGGGCAGGTGGTGGGCGCCTCCCCCGTCGCTGCCGACAGTGTCGTGGTGGGCGGCGGACCCGCCCGCATCACGGACGCCCCGTGGGTCGTGGCGCTGTCCAGCCGTGACCGGTTCGGAGGTAACCGCGCCGGACAGTTCTGCGGTGGCGTCGTCGTGGCACCCACCAAGGTGCTCACCGCGGCCCACTGCCTGGGCCGCGAGGTACTCGGCGGTGAACCGTGGCAGGTACGCGACCTGGCGGTCATCGCGGGGCGTGCGGAGCTGCGTGGGGAGGGCGGCCAGGAGGTGCGGATCTCCCACACCTGGGTCGCCCCGGACTACGATCCGACGACCAACTCCGGGGACCTCGCCGTGCTCACCCTGGCGAGCCCGCTGCCGGCGTCGTACGTGATCGGTGTCGCCCGGCCGGGGGACGCGGCCCACGCGCCGGGCACGCCGGCGGACGTCTACGGCTGGGGTGACACGAGCGGCAACGGGAGTTACACCTCCACCCTGCGCACCGCACGCGTGGAGGTGCTGCCGGACGCGGCCTGTGAGCGGGCGTATCCGGCGGGCGGTGGTGTGGCGTACCGGGGCGACACGATGCTGTGCGCGGGTGACCCGCGGGGCGGCAGGGACGCCTGTCAGGGGGACAGCGGCGGCCCGCTGGTGGCCGAGGGCCTGCTCGTCGGCCTGGTGTCCTGGGGGAGCGGCTGTGGCCAGGCGGAGAACCCGGGGGTCTACACGCGGGTCTCCGCGGTGCTGCCCGAGCGGTTCTGAGGGCGTCTCCGCGCGGGCGGAGGGTACGAGAACGGGCGGCCACCCCCCATGTGCGCGGGGGTGGCCGCCCGCCGTCCGGTTAGCGACCGGCCCTTGGCTCGTCGTGGATGAAGCGCGGAGGCGTCAGTGCTCGTCGCCCACCGTGCGGGCCGGCACGTCGGTGAGCCGGTCCGTCTCATCCTGTATCTCAACGGCGATCTTCTTGAGTTCCGGCTCGAACTTGCGACCGTGGTGGGCGCAGAAGAGCAAGTCACCTCCGCTGGTCAGGACGACACGCAGGTATGCCTGGGCGCCGCAGCGGTCGCAGCGGTCAGCGGCCGTCAGGGGGCTCGCGGGGGTCAGAACAGTAGTCACGTCGCCTCTTCTCTAGCTCGACGAGCTGTCGTACCAGGGTCAACATCCAACCAGGCCGAAAACGTTCCCGCTCCTGGCTTTTCCTCGAAACTTTTTCCCGAGGTGGCTGTCTGCTGCCGGTTGGCGGCGAATGAGCCGTATTGCGTCGCTCTACGGATTTCGCATTGCTGGTGTCGGTCCGTCCTCCCGGCGCGGTTGCCGGTTGTTCATGAGGACGTGCCCGGAGCCTAAATGGTTCATGCCTGGAAGGGAACGTGATGTTCACGTCACCCCTTCGAGGGATCGAACACCCATGCGACCGTGGACTAGCATGAGGAAACCGGTGGGTGGCGTGGCAACGGCTCTACCAGGCATCGGTACCCTCTGACCGGTGAACGACGCCGGGCCTTACCCACCGGGCCAGGATTTCAAATTCAGCGAGGAGCGAACCGCGTGACCGCCGAAACGTCCGTGCCGTCCAGTGCGCTGCTGACCGCAGACCGTGACGGTTCCAACTACACCGCGCGGCACCTGCTCGTACTGGAAGGGCTCGAAGCGGTTCGCAAGCGTCCCGGTATGTACATCGGGTCCACCGACAGCCGCGGCCTCATGCACTGCCTCTGGGAGATCATCGACAACTCGGTCGACGAGGCCCTCGGCGGTTACTGCGACCACATCGAGGTCATCCTCCACGGCGACGGGTCGGTCGAGGTCCGCGACAACGGCCGCGGCATCCCGGTCGACGTGGAGCCGAAGACCGGTCTCTCCGGCGTCGAGGTCGTCATGACCAAGCTCCACGCCGGCGGCAAGTTCGGTGGCGGCTCCTACGCCGCCTCCGGCGGTCTGCACGGCGTCGGCGCCTCCGTCGTCAACGCCCTCTCCGCCCGTCTCGACGTCGAGGTCGACCGGAACAGCTCGACCCACGCGATCAGCTTCCGCCGCGGTGTGCCGGGCATCTTCACCGAGCAGGGCGCCGACAGCCCCTTCGACCCGGGCAACGGCCTGCGCAAGACCAAGCGGGTGCCGAAGACGCGCACCGGCACCCGGGTCCGCTACTGGGCCGACCGCCAGATCTTCCTCAAGGACGCCAAGCTCTCCCTGGAGACGCTGCACCAGCGCGCCCGGCAGACCGCCTTCCTCGTGCCCGGCCTCACCATCGTGGTCCGCGACGAGCGCGACCTGGACGGAGTGGGCAAGAGCGAGGAGACCTTCCGCTTCGACGGGGGCATCAGCGAGTTCTGCGAGTACCTCGCCCAGGACAAGGCCGTCTGCGACGTCCTGCGCCTCACCGGCCAGGGCACCTTCAAGGAGACCGTCCCCGTCCTCGACGACCGCGGGCACATGACCCCCACCGAGGTCACCCGCGAGCTGGGCGTCGACGTCGCCCTGCGCTGGGGCACCGGATACGACTCCACGGTCAAGTCCTTCGTCAACATCATCGCCACCCCCAAGGGCGGCACCCACGTCTCCGGCTTCGAGCAGGCCGTCACGAAGACGGTCAACGAGGTGCTGCGCTCCGCCAAGCTGCTCCGCGTCGCCGAGGACGACATCGTCAAGGACGACGCCCTGGAAGGCATCACGGCCGTCGTGACGGTCCGCCTCGCCGAGCCGCAGTTCGAGGGGCAGACCAAGGAGGTCCTCGGCACGTCCGCCGCCCGCCGGATCGTGGCGAACGTCGTCGCCAAGGAGCTCAAGGCCTTCCTGACCTCCACCAAGCGGGACGCCAAGGCCCAGGCCCGGGCCGTCCTGGAGAAGGCCGTCTCCGCGGCCCGGACCCGTATCGCCGCCCGGCAGCACAAGGAGGCGCAGCGCAGGAAGACCGCGCTGGAGTCCTCGTCCCTGCCGGCCAAGCTCGCCGACTGCCGCAGCGACGACGTGGAGCGCAGCGAGCTGTTCATCGTCGAGGGCGACTCCGCGCTCGGCACGGCCAAGCTGGCCCGCAACAGCGAGTTCCAGGCGCTGCTGCCCATCCGGGGCAAGATCCTCAATGTCCAGAAGTCGTCCGTCGCCGACATGCTGAAGAACGCGGAGTGCGGGGCGATCATCCAGGTCATAGGAGCGGGCTCGGGCCGCACCTTCGACATCGACGCCGCCCGCTACGGCAAGGTCATCATGATGACCGACGCCGACGTCGACGGCTCCCACATCCGTACCCTCCTGCTGACCCTCTTCCAGCGCTACATGCGTCCCATGGTCGAGGCCGGCCGGGTCTTCGCCGCCGTGCCCCCGCTGCACCGCATCGAGCTGGTCCAGCCCAAGAAGGGCCAGGACAAGTACGTCTACACGTACTCCGACAACGAGCTGCGGCAGACGCTGCTGGAGTTCCAGCGCAAGGGCGTCCGCTACAAGGACACCATCCAGCGCTACAAGGGCCTGGGCGAGATGGACGCCGACCAGCTCGCGGAGACCACGATGGATCCGCGCCACCGCACCCTGCGGCGGATCAACATCGGCGACCTGGACTCCGCGGAGCAGGTCTTCGACCTCCTCATGGGCAACGACGTGGCGCCCCGCAAGGAGTTCATCACCAGCTCCGCCGCCACCCTCGACCGCTCGCGCATCGACGCCTGAACCGGCCGGTCCTCCCCGCGGGGAGGACCGGCCGTGGCCGGGCGGGCCGGGCGGACGCGGTACGCATATCGGCCCGGCCCCGTCAGGGCGCGTGGGGACGAAGTCACCTGATGGGGTGAAGCGAAGGGGGAGAAGAGTCCGAGATCTTCCTGCTCTGTCCATCCTTGGGCAAGCGGCCGAAACGGTTCGCTGACAAGGAGAGTTGGCCGGTGGAGCAGGTGGACAAGCAGGAGGGGCCCGGCGTCGCGACGACACGGGCCGACGACCCCTGGTACGAGGCGGTGCCGTCCGCCGGGGTCACGTACGAGGAGGCCACGGCGCCCGGCGCCGGCCCGGCGGACGGGGTGCCCCGGCAGCGGGTCCACAGCGCTGCCGAGATCTATCTGGAGGTCCAGCGGAGCCCCGCCTTCCAGGAGGTGCGCCGCCGCTATCGCCGGTTCGTGTTCCCCGCGACCCTCGCCTTCCTCCTCTGGTACCTCGCCTATGTCGTGGCCGCCACGGCGGCGCCGGGTCTCATGGCCCGCCCCGTAGCGGGGTCGGTCAACGTCGCCATGGTCGCGGGACTCGGGCAGTTCCTCACGACCTTCCTCCTGACCTGGGCGTACGCGCGCCACGCACGGCTGCGCCGGGACCGCGCCGCCCTCGAGCTGCGCTGGGACACCCAGGAGATGACCCGGGGGGTGGCGCCGCGATGACCGGAAGCCACCAGACCCTGGCCCTGGTGCTGTTCAGCGTCTTCGTCGCCGTCACCCTGGGGATCACCACCTGGGTCAGCCGGCACCGGCACGGCTCCGCCGAGGAGTTCTACGCCGGCGGCAGGCTCTTCTCCCCGCTGGAGAACGGCTTCGCCATCGCCGGCGACTACATGTCGGCCGCCTCCTTCCTCGGCATCTCCGGACTGATCGCGCTCTACGGCTACGACGGCATGCTGTACTCCGTGGGCTTCCTCGTGGCCTGGCTGGTCGTCCTCCTCCTGGTGGCCGAACTGGTCCGCAACTGCGGACGGTTCACGCTCGCCGACGTCATCGCCGCCCGCATGGCCGAGCGGCCCGTACGGATCGCCGCCGGCAGCTCCTCCGTGGTCGTCTCGGTGCTCTACCTCGTCGCCCAGATGGTCGGCGCGGGCAGCCTCGTGGCCCTGCTCCTCGGCGGCACCAGCGAGGCGGCCCGCTCCTGGACCGTCGTCGGCGTCGGCGCCCTGATGGTGATCTACGTGTCGCTCGGCGGCATGCGCGCCACCACCTGGATCCAGATCGTCAAGGCCGTCCTGCTCATGGCCGGCACGATCACCCTCACCGTGCTCGTCCTGCTCCGCTTCCACGGCGACGTGACCGCCCTGCTCTCCACCGCCGCCGAACGCAGCGGCCACGGCCTGGACTTCCTCGCCCCCGGCCTGCGCTACGGAGGCGACTGGACAGCCCGCCTGGACTTCATCAGCCTCGGTCTCGCCCTCGTCCTGGGCACCGCCGGCCTGCCGCACATCCTGTCCCGTTTCTACACCGTGCCCACCGCCCGGGCGGCCCGCCGGTCCGTCGTCTGGTCCATCGGCCTCATCGGCGGCTTCTACCTGATGACCATCGTCCTCGGCTTCGGAGCGGCCGCCCTCATCGGTCCCGGCGCCGTGCGCGCCTCGCACGCCTCCGGCAACACCGCCGTACCGCTGCTCGCCCTCGACCTCGGCGGAGGCGCCGGCTCCACCGGCGGCACCGTGCTGTTCGCCGTCGTGGCCGCCGTCGCCTTCGCCACCATCCTCGCCGTCGTCGCCGGCATCACCCTGGCCTCCTCGGCCTCGGTCGCCCACGACCTGTACCGGTCGCTGCGCCGCCGCCACTCCACGCCGTACAGCGAGGTGACGGTGGCCCGGTTCGCCGCCGCGGGAATCGGGGCGGCCGCCATCGGCCTCGGACTCCTCGCCCGCGACCTCAACGTGGCCTTCCTCGTCGGCCTCGCCTTCGCGGTCGCCGCCTCCGCCAACCTTCCGGTGCTGCTCTACTCCCTCTTCTGGCGCCGGTTCACCACACGTGGGGCGGTCTGGTCCGTCTACGGAGGCCTGGTCCCGGCGGTGCTGCTCGTCCTTCTCTCGCCGGTCGTCTCGGGAAGCCCGGAGGCGGTCTTCCCCGGCCTCGACTTCCACGTCTTCCCGCTGCAGAACCCCGGAGTGGTCTCCATCCCGCTCGGCTTCCTCGCCGGCTGGATCGGTACGGTCACCTCACCCGAACCGGCCGACGCGGCGCGGCACGCCGAGACCGAGGTCAGGGCGCTGACGGGAGCCGGCGCCGTCTGACACGGCCCGCTCGGACCTCCCGCGCCGCCGCCAGGACGCGGTCCGGTCAGAGACCCGCCGACGGCGCGGAGGGCGCCCAGGTGTAGCGGTGCTCGGGACGCCCCGTCTCCCCGTACCGGAGCGAGAGCCGGACCCGCCCGGTACGTTCCAGGAGCTTGAGGTAGCGCTGCGCCGTCTGGCGGCTGACGCCCGCCCGGTCCGCGATCTCCTGGGCGGAGAGCGGGCCCCCGGCGGCGAGCAGCACCTGACGGACCAGCTCGGCCGTCGTGGGGGAGTGGCCCTTGGGCAGGTCGGGGGCGACCGTGCCGGCCGCCAGCGTCCCGAAGATCCGGTCCACCTCGGCCTGCTCCGCCTCACCCCCGCCCTCCAGGGCCGTGCGAAGGGTCGCGTACGCCTCCAGCTTGGCGCGCAGCCCCGCGAAGTTGAACGGCTTCACCACGTACTGGAGCGCGCCGTGCCGCATCGCGGCCTGTACGGTCGCCACGTCCCGGGCCGCCGTCACCATG
>NZ_JAPSIW010000138.1 GCF_031178505.1 Streptomyces sp.
CTCCTCAACATCGTGGCCGAACGGGTCCTCGGACTGCCGCCCGAGCCCCGCAACGACAAGGACGTCGCCTGGAAGGACCTGGCCCGATGACCGACCTCCTCTACTCCGACACCGAGGACGACCTGCGCGCCGCCGTCCGCGCCCTCCTCGCCGACCGGGCAGGCCACCGGGCCGTGCTCGACCGGATCGAGACGGACGACCCGTACCTCCCCGGGCTCTGGAAGTCCCTCGCGGCCGACATCGGCGCCGCCGGCCTGCTCGTCCCCGAGAAGCTCGGCGGGCAGGGCGCGACCCACCGCGAGGCGGCCGTCGTCCTGGAGGAGCTGGGCGGCGCGGTCACCCCCGTGCCGTACCTGACGAGCGCGGTCGTCGCCACCGAGACCCTGCTCGCCCTCGCCGGGGGGAGCGACACGGCGGCGGAACTGCTCGCCGGCCTCGCGGGCGGCCGTACGGTCGCCGTCCTCGCCGTCCCCCTCACCACCGCCCCCGGCGGCGAGCCCCCCTACGGCCCCGCGGTCACCGGCGTCGCGGACGCCACCGCCGCCGACGTCCTGCTCGTCCCGCGCGCCGACGGCCTCCACGCCGTCCCGGCCGCGGAGGCGGTCGTCGAGCCGCTCACGCCGCTCGACCTCACCCGGCCGCTCGCCCGCGTCACCACCGGTCCCGGCACGGGCACCCGGCTCGCCGGGCCCGAGGCCGGTACCGCCGCGATCGGGCGGGGCCTGCTGGCCGGGGCCGGACTCCTCGCCTCCGAGCAGCTCGGCCTGGCCACCTGGTGCCTGGAGGAGACCGTGCGGCACACCCGCGAGCGGCACCAGTTCAACCGGCCGGTCGGCTCCTTCCAGGCCCTCAAGCACCGCATGGCCCAGCTGTGGCTGGACGTCGTCGGCGCCCGTGCGGTCGCCCGCGCCGCCGCCGACGCGCTCGCCACCGGCGCGCCCGACGCCCCGCTCACCGTCGCGGTCGCCCAGGCCCACTGCTCCCGGGTGGCCGTCCGGGCCGCCGAGGAGTGCGTCCAGCTGCACGGCGGCATCGGCATGACCTGGGAGCACCCCGCCCACCTGGCGCTCAAGCGGGCCAAGGCAGATCAGCTCACCTTCGGCTCGCCCGGCCGCCACCAGGACGCCCTCGCCGCCCTGGCCGACCTCCCCGCGCCCCGCTGACGGAGCCTGCCCGCAGGCCCCGGTAAGGGGCCCCTCTGTCCGCACCCCTTTACATACTGTTTAATTGCATGTTGTTCGCAATAACAGTTGATCTCCAAAAGGGGTGTGGACACGATGGCCGCCCGATCCGTTCGCCGCGCGACCGCCGCGATACTCACCGGGGCGTTCGCCCTGGGCGCCGCGGCCTGCACGAACCCCGGCCCCGCCGGGGGCACCGGCGGCCCCAAGGACTCGGCGGTCGTCGGCATCGCCTACGAGCCCGAGACCCTCAGCCCCCTCCTCGGCTACGGCAAGGACGGCAACTCCAAGATCTTCGACGGGCTCCTCGCCTTCGACGCCGACATGAAGCTGCGGCCCGCCCTCGCCGCGAAGCTCCCCCACATCAGCGACGGCGGCCTCACCTACACCTACACCCTCCGCGACGGCGTCACCTTCAGCGACGGTGTGCCCTTCACGGCCAAGGACGTCGTCTTCACCTACCGCACGATCCTGGACCCGAGGACGAACAACCCCTCGCGCACCGAACTCGACGCCCTCAAGAGCGTCGAGGCGGTCGGCGACGACACCGTCGTCTTCCGGCTCAAGTACCCCTACGCGCCCTTCGCCGAGCGCACCGTCCACGCCATCGCGCCCGAACACGTCGCCGCGAAGCAGGACGTCAACACGGGCGCCTTCACCACCAAGCCCATTGGCACCGGCCCCTACGTCCTCACCGGCTGGTCCAAGGGCGAGAAGCTCACCTTCAAGGCCAACCCGTCCTACTGGAACGGCGCCCCCGCGGTGAAGAAGTTCACCATGGCGATCATCAAGGACGATGACGTCCGGGCCACCCGGCTGCGCGCCGGCGACCTCGACGGCGCCATCCTGCCGCCCAACCTCGCCGCCGGCTTCGCGGCCGACAAGGGGAAGAAGACGTACGCGGCGAAGACCTACGACTACCGCACCGTCACCCTCCCCACCCATCACCCCGTCACCGGCGACACCGCCGTCCGCCGCGCCCTGGACATCGCCGTCGACCGCCAGGCCATGGTCGACAAGATCCTCGAAGGCGCCGGCAAGCCCGCCTACGGCCCCGTCCCCACCGACAGCCCCTGGTTCGCCCGGGGCACCGAGCGCCGCCACGACCTCGCCGGCGCGGCCAAGATCCTGGACGAGGCCGGCTGGAAGCCCGGCCCCGACGGCATCCGCGTCAGGAACGGCGTCCGGGCCTCCTTCCCCCTCTGGTACCTCTCCGGCGACAAGCTCCGGCAGGACCACGCCCTCGCCTACGCCTCCGACGCCAAGAAGGCCGGCGTCGAGATCAAGACCCAGGCCGGCACCTGGGAGGTCATCGAACCCCGCATGAAGACCGACGCCGTCCTCGCCGGCGGCGGCTCGCCCGGCGACCCCGACTTCGACCAGTACCTCCTCCTGAAGTCCTCCCTCGCCGGCGACGGCTTCAACAACATGGCCTGGTACGACAACAAGACCGTCGACAAGGCCCTGGACGAGGGCCGCAGGACCGACGACCCGGCCAAGCGCAAGGCCGCCTACGACACCGTGCAGCGCGAACTCGTCAAGAATCCCGGCTACACCTTCCTCACCCACATCGACCACCTCTACGTCGTGAACGACTCCTGGACCTCCGGCGCCAAGGGCGCCCCGCTCACCACCCAGGTCGAGCCGCACGACCACGGCCTGGCCGCCGGCCCCTGGTGGAACGTCGAGGCCTGGAAGCCCAAGAGCACCGGAGACACGAAGAAGTGAAGCGCCGCCTCCCCTGGGGGGCCATGGCCCGGATGACGGGACGGCGCGCCCTCGCCGCCGTCCCCGTCCTCCTCGCCGTCACCTTCGCGGTCTTCGCCGTCGCGGAGGCCTCCCCCTTCGACCCCGTCAAGGCCTACGCGGGCACCGCCGGACTCACCGCCTCGCAGGAGAACCTCGACCAGCTCCGGGCCAACCTCGGCGTCGACCGGCCCCTGCTCACCCGCTGGTGGGAATGGCTCACCTCCGCCCTCACCGGCGACCTCGGCGACTCCTCGGTCATGCGCCGCCCCGTCGCCGACGTCATCACCGAGCGCCTCGGCTGGTCCGTCCTCCTCGCCGCCACCGCCTTCCTCGTCGCCATCGCGCTCGGCACCGCCCTCGGCGTCCTCGCCGGACGCCGCCGCGGCGGCCTGATCGACCGGACCGTCAGCTCCCTCGCGTACACCCTGGAAGCGGCCCCCGCCTTCTGGCTCGGGCTCCTCGCCATCTGGTTCTTCGCCCTGAAGCTGGGCGCCCTGCCCGCCGGCGGCCTCACCGACACCGCCAGCGACACCGTCACCTTCGGCCAGGTCACCCGCCACCTCGTGCTGCCCGCCCTGGTCCTCGGCATCTCCCAGCTGCCCTGGTTCTTCCTGTACGTCCGCCAGGGCGTGGGCGACGCCCTCGACGAGGACCCGGTACGCGGCGCCCGCGCCCGCGGCCTGGGCGAGGGCACCGTCCTCACCGGCCACGCCCTGCGCTCCGGCATGCTGCCGATGCTCACCCTCATCGGCTCCCGCGTCCCCGAGCTCATCACCGGAGCCCTCCTCGTGGAGACCGTCTTCAGCTGGCCCGGCATCGCCGCCGCCACCGTCCAGGCCGCCACCTCCGTCGACTTCCCGCTGCTGGCCGCGCTCACGGTGCTCGCCACCGCCGCCGTCCTCCTCGGCAACCTCCTCTCCGACCTCCTCTACGGACTGGCCGACCCGAGGGTGGGCTTCGATGGCTGACCCGCGCACCCACCGCCTGCGACTGTGGACCTCCGCCGTGACCGTCGGCGCCGTCCTCCTCGCCGTCCTTCTCGTCCCCCCGCTGGCCCAGCTCGACGAACAGGCCGTCGACCTGTCCGCCAAGCTCCTGCCGCCGTCCTGGGACCACCCCTTCGGCACCGACGACCTCGGCCGCGATCTGCTGCTGCGCTGCGTCTACGGCCTGCGGATCTCCCTGCTCGTCGGCCTCGTCGCCGCCCTCGTCGCCACCGTCATCGGCACCGCCGTCGGCGCGGCGGCGGGCGCCCTCGGCGGCCGGCTCGACCGGGGCCTGATGCGGCTCGTGGACGCCTTCTCCTCCGTGCCGCACCTGCTGCTCGGAATCTTCGTCGTCGCCCTGTTCCGGCCCGGCGTCTGGCCCGTCATCGTCTCCGTGGCGGTCACCCACTGGCTCTCCACCGCCCGGATCGTCCGCTCCGAGGTCCTCTCCCTGCGCTCCCGGCCCTACGTCGACGCCGCCATCTCCGGCGGGGCCTCCCGCCGCCGCGTCGCCGTCCGGCACCTGCTGCCCGCCGTCCTCCCGCAGGCCGGTCTCGCCGCCGTCCTCATGGTCCCGCACGCCATGTGGCACGAGTCCGCGCTCTCCTTCCTCGGCCTCGGCCTCCCCAGCCACCAGGCCAGCCTCGGCAACCTGGTGCAGACCGCCCGCTCCTCGCTGCTCGCCGGTGACTGGTGGCCCACCCTCTTCCCCGGCCTCCTCCTCATCGTCCCGACCCTCGCCATCGCCGGACTCGCCGGAGTCTGGCGCGACCGGCTCAACCCGCGCCGCCGATCGGAGCTGATGCTGTGACCGGGAACGTCCTGCGTGCCCTGGAGGCCGTCACCGCGGAACGCGCCGGGACCGCCCTCCTCAGCGTCCGCGGCCTCACCGTCCGCTTCCGCCTGAGCGGCGGCCGGACCGTCGACGCCGTCAGCGACGCCGACCTCGACCTGGTGCCGGGGGAGTGCCTCGCCCTCGTCGGCGAGAGCGGCTGCGGCAAGTCCGTCCTCGCCTCCGCCCTCCTCGGCCTCCTGCCCGCGAACGCCGAGACCACCGGCACGGCCCTGCTCGCCGGCCCCGACGGCACCGGGCCCACCGACCTGCTGGCCGCCGGCGAGAAGACCCTCGCCCGCACCGTACGGGGACGCCGCGTCGGCCTCGTCCCGCAGAGCCCCGCCGCCCACCTCACCCCGGTCCGCACCGTACGGGCCCACCTGGAGGAGACCGTACGGGCCCTCACCGGCGTCCCCCGGCGCGAGCGGCGGGCCCGCGCCGAGGAGGCCGCCGAACGGGCCGCCTTCCCCGCCACCCATCTCGACCGCCACCCGCACGAACTCTCCGGCGGCCTCGCCCAGCGCGCCGCGACCGCCCTCGCCCTCATCGGCGACGCGCGACTCCTCCTCGCCGACGAACCCACCACGGGCCTCGACCGCGACCTCGTCGACCGCACCGCCGACGAACTGCGCCGCCATGTCGACGAGGGCCGCGCGCTGCTCCTCATCACCCACGACCTCGCCGCCGCCGAACGCATCGCCGACCGGGTCGCCGTCATGTACGCGGGCCGGATCGTGGAGACCGCACCCGCCCACCGCTTCTTCGGCCCGGCCGGCCCCCGGCACCCCTACGCCCGGGGCCTGCTCGACGCCCTCCCCGAGCGGGCCTTCACCCCCATCCCCGGGATGCCGCCGGAGTTGACGGCCCTGCCCGACGGCTGCGCCTTCGCCCCCCGCTGCCCCCGCGCCACCGACCTCTGCGGCACCCGCCCCGAGCCCCGCGCCGCGGTCGCCTGCCACCACCCGGAGCACCCCCGTGCTTGAACTGAACGGCATCACCGCCGGATACGACCGCCGCGCACCCGTCTTCCGGGGCGCCCGTCTCACCCTCGCCCCCGGCGAGTCCGTCGGCCTCCTCGGCCCCAGCGGCTGCGGCAAGTCCACCCTCGCCCGGGTCGCCGCCCTCCTCCACCGTCCCGACGCGGGCCGCTACGTCCTCGACGGCACGGAGATCCGCGCCTGGCGCCACCGCGCCCCCCGCGAACTGCGCACCGCCGTCGGCGTCGTCTTCCAGCAGCCGCGCACCGCCGCCGACCCCCGGCTCACCCTCGCCGACCTCATCGCCGAACCGCTGCGCGCCACCGGCCGCGGGGCCGAGGCCGCCGCGCGCGTCGCCGACCTCGCCCCCACCGTCGGCCTCACCCCCGAACTGCTCTCCCGCCGCCCGCACGCCGTCAGCGACGGCCAGCTCCAGCGCGCCTGCCTGGCCCGGGCGCTCAGCCTCCGCCCCCGCTGGCTGATCTGCGACGAGATGACCGCCATGCTCGACGCCTCCACCACGGCCGCGCTCGTCGCCGCCGTCGAGACCTACCGCGCCGGGACCGGCGCCGGCCTCCTCGCCGTGGGCCACGACCGGGTCCTGCTGGAGCGCTGGTGCGACCGTACGGTGGAGTGGAAGGACTGCCTGACGGGAGGGGACGAGCGGTGACCGGGACCTGGACGCGCGCGGCCGAGGACGACCCGCTCGACGGGCTGCGCACCGCCCTCACCCACGCCGACTGCGGCCTGGAGCCGCGCGGCGGCTTCGAGGACCACTGCTGGCTGCTCCACGCCATCCACGCCGGTCCGGTACGGCTCCGCTGGGACGACGTCCTCGCCCGGGCCGGCCGCCGCTTCGCGGACTGGCGGCTCACCCCCTCGTACCTGGTCTTCGAAGGCGTCGAAGGAGCCGACGACCTCGACGGGCCCAGCGACGCCGAGGCCGACTCCGTGACGTCGGACCGGCTTGTCGCCCACCTCGCGCGCCACTCCGCCGACGGGCTCGCCACCTGGTGCGGGGCCGCCCAGGCACCCGTCTCCACCGACGGGACGCTGGTCGCCTGGCGCGGCCGGCTCGGCGACGCCCCCGCCCACCGGGCGGCCCGGCCGGCCGACGTCTTCCCGGCCACCTGGTGGGCGGCGGACGGCAGTTGGCACGTCCTGTCCGACTGGGACCTCAACGCCACCGAGGTCTTCGGCAGCCGCGCCCTGATCGCGGACCTGCTTGCCGATCCGGAGCTCGAAGCGGTCCGCCGGCCGACCATCCGGGAGACCTTCCGGGCCTTCCCCGGCTGATTCCGGGCAATCTCACCCGTATGGCCGCCCCGCCGCACATCCGGACGGACCGTACATTCCGCCACACTGTCCGCCGAACGCCGCAATTCCGGTGCGGCGACGGAGGGACGTGAGAGCGATGGCCGTTTCCATTTCTGTCGTGGTGCTGCTGCTGATCCTGGCCGTGGTCTTCCTGCGGAGCGGTGGTCTGAAGGCCACCCATGCCCTCGTCTGCCTCCTGCTCGGCTTCTTCCTCGCCGGTACGAGCATGGCGCCCACCATCCACAACGGCGTGGCGGCCACCGCCGACGTGGTCTCCAGCCTCCGGCCCTGACCGCCACGGCGACGGGGCCGCCCGCCGTACGGCGAGCGGCCCCGTCGGCGGGCGGCCGTGTCAGACCATCTCCGGCATCTCGCCGACCGTCGTCCGCACGTCGATCACGGCGAACGCGGCGCCCTGCGGGTCCACGATCGCGGCGAACCGGCCGAAGGGGCTGTCCATCGGGCCGAACACCTTCCGCCCGCCGAGCCGTTCGGCCGCCTCGACGGTCTTGTCGCAGTTGTCGACGGCGAAGTAGACCTGGATGTACGCCGGGACCTCGGGCGGGAAGTCGTCCGCCGTCATCACCATCCGGCCGAGCAGGGGGCCCTCGCCGAGGTCGAAGACCCGGTAGTCCTCCATGTTCTCGTCCTTGATCTTCTTCGAGCCGTACCCGAAGACCGAGGTGTAGAAGGCGTCGGCCCGCTCCGGCTCCCGGGTGAACACCTCGGCCCAGACGTACGAGCCGCTCTCGCCCTCCAGCTCGAACCCCTCATGGGTGCCCGGCTGCCACAGGCCGAAGGTGACGCCCGTCGGATCCTGCGCGAGGCACATCGAGCCGAAATCGCTCACCTGCATCGGCTCCATCAGCACCGTGCCGCCCGCCGCGCGGATCTTCTCCGCCGTGGCGGCGACGTCGTCCGAGGCGAAGTACAGACACCAGGCCGACTGCGGCGGGGCGTCCTGGCCCGGCATCGGCGGGACGACGGCCGCGACCGCCTTGCCGTTCCGGTACGCCTGCGTGTAGTTCCCGAATTCCGAGGAGGACTCCCCGAAGGTCCAGCCGAGCACGTCACCGTAGAACGCCTTGGCGCCCTCCGCGTCGGTGAACATCGCGTCGGTCCAGATCGGTGTGCCCTCAGGTCGTGCGGCCATGACGGTGACTCTCTCTTCCGTTCGATGACGAGGAGACGTTCCTGAGAGCCACGCTAGCCACGCCCGGCCCGCCCCGCGCGGTGACGCGCGACCGGCCCCGGCGGCTCACGCCTCGGGCACGGGCGGAACCACCGCGACCGGGCAGTGCGCGTGGTGCAGGACCGCGTGCGCCACCGACCCGATCAGCAGGGAGCCGAAACGGTGCCGGTGGTGACGGCCCACGACCAGCAGGGCCGCGTCCCGCGACCCGTCCACGAGCCGCCCCGCAGCGTCACCCGGTGCCACCACCGGACGCAGCTCGACCTCCGGCCACCGCTCGGCGAACGGCCGCAGCCGGGCTTCCTGCTCCCGCTCCGTCTCCCGCAGCATCAGCTCCGAGTCGTCCTCCTCCGGCAGCGGCCCCGGCACCTGGAGCACCGGCACCGGAGCCACCAGGAGCGCGGCCGGGACCGCCGGCAGCCGCAGCACGGTCACGGCCTCCAGGGGTACGCCGCGGAGCCGGGCCGCCTCGAAGGCGAACTCCACCACCTCGTCCGGCGTCTCCTCGGGATGCAGGCCGAGGAGCACCCGCCCCGCCCCCGCCTCCGTCCCCGGCACGGCCGTCCGCGCCTCGTGCGGCACCACCACCAGGGGACAGGGCGCCGTCGCCGCCAGCGAGCGGCTGGTGGAGCCGAGCAGCAGGCTCGCGAAACCGCCGCGTCCCCGCGCGCCGGTGACCAGCAGCCGGCAGCCCCGGGCCGCCGCCGGGAGGGCGTCGGTGACGGAGCCGTCCAGCGACGTGCAGCGCACCGGCACGGCGGCGCCGCGCTCCTCCACCAGGGCGCGGGCGGCGTCCAGGACGGGGTCCGGGCGCGGGGCGCCCGTGCCCGGGGAGACGCCCCGGCCAGGCGCGGGCACGCCCTCGGGGCGCACGTGGGCCACGATCAGGGGCGCCCCGAGGGCGGTGGCCGCGCCCAGGGCCCACTCGAGGGCCCTCGTTCCGTGCGCGGAGCCGTCGACGCCGACCAGGACCGGCGCGCCGGAGGCGGGCGGTCCTGGGGGAGTGCGGGAATCGCTCATGGGCCCATCACTCCCTCGTCCCGCGGCCCCCCATGCCGGGACACCGGGGAAGCCCCCCGGCAGGACCACCGGGACGCCGGGGAGGATCAGGCGTTCTGCTCGCGCAGGGCCCGCTGCTCGTTGCGCTCCTTGATGCGGAGGTTCTCCTTGCGGACCTCGGCCTGGGTGGCGCGCTCCTTCACGAGCCACTCCGGGGCCTCCTGCTTCAGGGCCTCGATCTGCTCGGTGGTGAGCGCCTCGGTGATCCCGCCGCGGGCGAGACCCGCGATGGAGACGCCGAGCTTCGCCGCGACCACGGGGCGCGGGTGCGGTCCGTTGCGTCGCAGCTCCTGCAGCCAGGCCGGCGGGTTCGCCTGGAGTTCGTTGAGCTCGGTGCGCGAGACGACACCCTCCTGGAATGCGGCGGGCGTGGCCTCGAGGTACACACCCAGCTTCTTCGCCGCGGTGGCGGGCTTCATCGTCTGGGCGTTCTGGTGCGACGTCATGCCTCCAGGGTATCGAGCATGTGGCCGACTTCCGACCACGGCCGCTACCGGTAACCTGGCGGGGTGACAGGCTCGGAAGCTTCCCCCTCGTTCCGGCTCGCGTATGTCCCGGGAGTGACGCCCTCGAAGTGGGTGCGGATCTGGAACGAGCGCCTGCCCGACGTCCCCCTCACCCTTCTCGGGGTGACCCCCGCCGAGGCCTTCGGCGTCCTCCGGGACGGCAGGGCCGACGCGGCGCTGCTGCGGCTGCCCGTCGACGGGGACGACCTCAGCGCGATCCCCCTCTACACGGAGACCACGGTCGTCGTCGTGCCCAAGGACCACCTCTTCGCCGCGGCGGAGGAGGTGTCGCCCGAGGACCTCGCCGACGAGCTGGTCCTGCACCCGCTCGACGACACCCTGGGCTGGGAGCGCCCGCCGGGCCGCCCGGCCCTGGAGCGCCCCGCGACCACCGGCGACGCGATCGAGCTGGTCGCCGCCGGGATCGGCGTGCTCGCCGTCCCCCAGTCGCTGGCGCGCCTCCACCACCGCAAGGACCTGACGTACCGCACCCTCCACGACGTGCCGCAGTCGCGGGTGGCGCTGTCCTGGCCCGCGGCGGAGGAGGCGCCCGACCTGGTGGAGGAGTTCATCGGGATCGTCCGCGGCCGTACCGTCAACAGCACCCGGGGCCGGCGGGCGGAGGAGAGCAAGGGCCGCAAGGCGGAGAAGACCCCCAAGAAACCGCAGGGCGGCGGGCGGTCCGGAGCGGGCGCTTCGCGCACCGGCGGACGCCCGGCCACCGGGGGCCGCGGGGCCGGTGGCGCCGCCTCCCGGGGCCGCGGCGGCAAGCCCCGCCGTCGTTCCTGACCCCCGTTCCGGGCGCGGCCGCCGTCGCGGCGGGGCCGGGACCGTCCGTACGGCGGACGGCCGGTGTCCCGGGGCGGCGGGCCTCGGCATACTGACCCCTCCTGTCATCGAACGCACCCAGGAGGAACATTGGCCGCCAGTTTCAGGACCGTCATCGAGGTGGGTCCCGACCACCTCGACCAGGCCCGGTCCGTCGACCGGCTGTTCCAGGAGGCGATCGCCCCGGCGACCGTCGACTTCGACTTCGAGGCGATCCGGCAGGCCGCCGAGGCCGTCCCCGACAGCACCGTCGTGCGGACCGTCCGCGGCTGGGGGCTCCAGGAGCACGCCCCGCTGCTGGTCATGGTCCTTTCCCTCAAGGAGGCCGTGCGCCAGGCCCTCCCGGCCGAGTACGCGGACGCCCGCTTCTGGGAGACCGTCGAGCGCGAGCTGACCGAGGCCTTCACGGACCTCGGCGCACAGCTCGGGCAGCCGGGCCTGTCCTTCTACGAGGAGACGCCGGAGCGCACCCGCTTCTACCGGGACCTGTTCTTCGCCCTCGGCGACGAGACGGCGGGGGAGTCCCTGCACGCCCTCGCCTTCTGCGTGGACGTCACCCTGCACCTGCCCAAGGACCGGGTCCTCGCCCTCGGCCCGGCCGACACCGCCGCCTTCGCCGTCCGCCTGAACGCCGTGGTGCTCCGCCAGCCGCTGGGCCTCGCCGCCTGAACCGCTGAACCGCCCTGCCGGCCCGCCGTCCCGGGCCGGACCCCGCCGTACGTGACGCCCCCCGCGTCCCGGCCCCGGTGTCAGCGCCGGCTGCGGACCGTGATCAGGGGCACCACGAACCAGACGAGCGCGAACCAGAGGGCCATCACCGCGACGAGCCACAGCGCCAGCGCGTCGTGCAGTGCCATCCGCATGATCAGGAGGAACGCCGACGCCATGGTCAGGTACAGCAGCACCAGGCCGACCACCGTGAGCCGCGCCGCCCACCTGACCGCCACCGGCTTGAGCCGCCGCCCCGACACCAGCCGGTGCAGCGACACGGGCCCGATGAGCGCCCCGGTCGCCGCCGCCCCGCAGAACACCGTGACGACGTAGATCGTCCTGTCCACCGACCCCAGGTCCGAGAAGCGCGGCTGGAAGACCACGGCGAGCAGGAAGCCGAAGAGGATCTGCACACCCGTCTGCGCCA